>JAFZYD010000054.1 GCA_017616475.1 Bacteroidales bacterium | reverse complement strand
TCTATCTTGTTGATTGCGAACACCATAGGCACACCGGCTGCCTGCGCGTGATTGATGGCCTCAATGGTCTGGGGCATCACGGCGTCGTCGGCAGCGATTATGATTATGGCGATGTCGGTGAGCTTGGCACCACGGGCACGCATAGCGGTGAAAGCCTCGTGACCCGGGGTATCCAGGAAGGTGATGTGACGGCCGTCGGGCAGCTCCACGTTGTATGCACCGATGTGCTGGGTGATGCCGCCCGCCTCACCGGCGATTACATTGGACTTGCGGATGTAGTCCAGCAGGGAGGTCTTACCGTGGTCTACGTGACCCATCACTGTAATGATCGGGGGACGAGGCTGGAGATCTTCCGGCTTATCCTCCTCCTGCTCCAGGGCCTCCTGCTCGCCGGCAGTGGTAAATTCAATCTTATAGCCGAATTCCTCTGCCACAAGCACCAGGGCGTCGGCTTCCAGACGCTGGTTGATGGATACCATCTGGCCCAGGTTCATACAAGCCTCTATAACCTTGGTCACAGGGGTGTTGTTCATCATAATGGCCAGCTCGTTCACAGTAACGAACTCGGTGACTTTGAGCACGTTGCTGGTGAGCATCTCCTGCTGCATAGCCTCCTCCTGCTTTTGCTCGAACATCTCGCGTTTCTCGCGGCGGTGCTTGCTGCCCTTGGTCTTGCGGCCGCTCTCGGTGAGGCGGGCGTAAGTCTCTTTTATCTGGCGTTGAACCTCGTCCTGGTCTGTCTCGGGGCGGATGAACTTGCTTGCAGCGGCGTCGCGGCCCTTCTTGCTGCGGCGGGCGCGGTCTGCCTCCTTGTTGTAGTTGGCGGTCTGGTTGATGTCCACCTTGGCTGTCTGCTTGTGGATGCGCTCGCGCTTTTTGTTCTTGTCCCGCTTGTCGCGACTGGGGGTGCGGTTGGCTTCCTCCAAATCTATCTTGCCAAGAATTTCGGGGCCTTTGAGCTTCTCCACCTTGGTTTCGATGTGCTCGATTACCGGCTTCTCCACCGGTTTCTCTTCCGGCTCGGCGGGTTGTGCCGCAGGCTCGGCAATCTTCACCTCTGCTGCAGGGGCCTCTGCCGGCTTTTCTTCCTTGGCCTTTTTGGCGGGTTTCTTTTGAGCGTCAAGGTCAATCTTGTCCAGCACCTTGATGGCGGGAGAGGCTTTCTCCTCCGGCTTTTCCTCCGCCTTGGGGGCGGCGGGCTTGGGCTCTGCGGGAACGGGCGCCGGCTTGGGTGTAAACGGCTTGGCGTCCAGCACGTTGGTCTTTATAATGACCTCCTCCGGCTCGTCAGCCGGAGCCTTGGGACGCTGATTCTCCGTAATTTCCTTTACGGTTATCGCCACCTTGCGGGAGGCTTCCTTGAGCTGATGCTCCTTGGCGAACTCTTTTTCTACCAGGGCATAAGCATCTTCGGACAGCACCGCGCCCGGATTGGCCTCTATCTCGATTCCCTTCTTCTTGAGGAACTCGACCAGAGTGCCCAGGGCGATGTTAAACTCTTTGACTACCTTGCTTGCTCTAATTTTTGCCATTTATTGCTTGCTTTTTATTCAAATTCTGAACGGAGTATTCTTTGAACGTCTTCTACTGTTTCGTCTTCCAGGTCGGCGCGTTTGCTTATTTCCTCAACAGGGAGGGCCAGCACGCTCTTGGCGGTGTCCAGGCCGATGGCCTTGAGGGCGTCAATTACCCAGCCGTCAATCTCGTCGCTGAAATCGTCCAGCAATACATCCTCTTCTTCCTCTGCAGCTTCGGCCTCGTCTACCTCACGGTATGCCTCAATCTGATAGTCGATCAGCATTCCGGCCAGCTTAATGTTGCAGCCGCCCTTGCCTATGGCTACGGACACCTCGGAAGGTTTGAGGTATACGTTCACGGTCTTGTTGGCTTCATCGAACTCCATAGAGGAGATGCGTGCGGGAGAGAGGGCGCGCTGTATGAGCAGCTGCTTGTTGTTGGTCCAGTTTATTACGTCAATATTCTCGTTGTGCAGTTCCTTTACGATGCCGTGGATGCGGGAACCCTTTACGCCCACGCAGGCGCCCACCGGGTCGATGCGGTCGTCGTAAGACTCAACGGCAACCTTGGCGCGCTCGCCGGGGATGCGGACCACCTTCTTGATGGTGATGAGGCCGTCGAAAATCTCCGGAACCTCCTGCTCGAAGAGCTTCTCCAAAAAGAGGCTGGAGGTACGGGAAAGGGTGATGCGCGGCTTGTTGTTAATCATCTCCACGTTGGTAATGATGGCCTTCACGGTGTCGTCCTTGCGGAAGAAATCGGAAGGAATCTGCTCTGTCTTGGGGAGCACGAGCTCGTTCTTGTCTTCGTCGTGGATAATGGCCTCTTTCTTCCAGGACTGATGCACCTGGCCCACGATAATCTCGCCGATGCGCTCTTTGTATTTGTTGTAGAGGTTGGCGTTGTCCAGGTCCATAATGCGGCCCGCCAGGTTCTGGCGGATGTTGAGGATGCCGCGGCGGCCGAACTGGCTAAGTTCCACCTTTTCCACATAGTCCTCGCCCACATCGTAGGAATCGTCTATTTTGCTGACCTCTTCCAGGGAAATCTGGGTAGCTGGATCTTCCACCTCTTCCACAACCTCGCGGGTGCGCCAGATTTCAAAGTCGCCCTTGTCTATGTTGATTACGATGTCGAATTTAGAACCTTCCCCGTACATCTTTTCCAGTTGTGCGCGGAACGCCTCTTCGAGCACGCTCATCATTGTGGGCCTGTCAATGTTCTTACCCTCTTTAAACTCAGCGAAAGTGCTGACAAGATTTATCCCTTCCATTTTGAAAAATTAGAATTTGATTATCGGTTTTGCTGTTTTAATATCGTTGTATGAAAGATGCTCGGTGACAGTCTCTTTGGCCTTGGCGCCCTTGCCCTCGCCCTTTTTGAGATAGGATATCTCCACCCCGTCTTCGTCTGCGGCAAGCAGGTTGGCTTTGACGCGCTCTCCGGTGGCCCGGGTAACCTGGATTTCGCCTCCCACCGCCTTGCGCCACTGGCGCAGCACTTTGAAAGGGGCTGTGAGGCCGGCGCTGCCGATGGTGAGGGAGTAATCTTCCTCGTCCCGGCTCACGCGCTCCTGGATGTAGCCGGTCATCCCGACGCAGTCGTCAAGGGTCACGTCGCGGCTGTCGGCATCTATGGTGATGTCAATGTCGTTATCCTTGGATATGACTATATCCACCACAAAGAGGCCGTTGCCCTGCGCATATTCGTTGGCCGCGCTTTTGAGAATGTCTGCCTGTTTCATCTTATCAAATAAAAATGAGGGACTTGTCCAGCCCCTCGAAATCGTGCGCAAATATAGTCCATCTGTCTTTATTGTGCAAATTTTATTAACTTCGCAACTATGAAAATAACCGCAAGAGAAATAGCCGCGCACCTGAACGGCGACATTATTGGCGACGCCGATGTGCAGGTGTCTTCTCCGGCCCGGATAGAATATGGCAAAAAAGGCAACATCTGCTTTCTTGCAAACCCAAAATACGAGAAGTATCTCTACACTACCGACGCCGGCATCGTGCTGGTGAACCGCAGCTTCTCGCCGCGCGAAAAGGTCTCCGCCACAATGATTGCGGTAGACGACGCATACGCCGCCGTGGCGGAGCTGCTGGAGTGGTTCTCGTCGCTTAAAAAGTCGCGCCGCAGGGGCAGCTGGTTCTCCAACCTGCTGCGCCGCAGCGTAATAAAGGGGCGCATTGGGCGCGGCACCTACGTGGGCCAATTCTCGGTAATAGAGCGTCGGGCGCGCATAGGCCGGGACTGCCAGATTTATCCGCAGGTATTCATTGGCGAAAACGTCATCATAGGAGATAATGTCATTATATACCCCGGCGCCCGAATATACCACGATTGCGTTATTGGCAACAATTGCATTTTGCACGCCGGGTGCGTGATAGGGGCGGACGGGTTCGGCTTCGCGCCGCTGGAAGACGGCACCTACCAGAAAATCCAGCAGACGGGCAATGTGGTGCTGGAAGACAATGTGGAGGTGGGGGCCAACGCGTGCATCGACCGCGCCACTATGGGCTCTACCATTGTGCGCAGGGGGGTCAAACTGGACGACCTGGTGATGATTGCCCACAACGTGGAGGTCGGGGCCAACACCGTTATGGCTGGCATGAGCGGCGTGGCGGGCAGCGCCCAGATTGGCGAGCATTGCGTAATCGGCGGGCAGTGCGGCATCGGCGGCCATATAAAGATTGCGGACCACACCACCTTTGCTGCCAAAACGGGCCTTATGACAGATTGGAAAACTCCCGGACAGAGCCTGATGGGTTATCCGGCGATGACCTATATGCAGTATATGCGCGCCTACTCGGCGTTCAAGAAGAGCGGAGATGCAACACACAATTAAACGGCCTTACACCTTTACGGGCAAGGGGCTGCACACCGGCGTTATTTCTACAATGACGCTGCTGCCGGCCCCCGCGGGATGCGGCATTGTGTTCCGCCGCACCGATATTGGGCCGGAAGCCACCGTGCGTGCCCTGGCCACCAACGTGGGGGATACCTCCCGCAGCACTGCGCTGGAAGAAAACGGCGCCTCGGTGTGCACCGTAGAGCATCTTTTGAGCGCAGCGGCAGCCCTTGGCATAGACAATATGCTGGTGGAGTTGAATGCCCCGGAGGCGCCCATACTGGACGGCAGCGCGCTGCCCTATGTGCAGGCCATCTGCACCGACTCTCTGGAGCAGCAGGATGCTCCGAGGCGGGTACTGACCCTCACCGGACCATATCATTACGAAGACGGGAGCGGGGCTGTGATAGACATTCTCCCCTCCCCCGCAGCCCGGATGGAGCTCACTGTCGATTTCAATTCCAAGGTGCTCGGTGTGCAGCGGTTCGTTTACGACGGCAGCGTGGATTATGCCACCCAAATTGCCCCCTGCCGCACTTTCTGCTTCTTCCACGAGCTGGAATTCCTCGCCTCCAAGGGGCTCATCAAGGGGGGCGACGTGGAAAACGCCATAGTTATTGTGGAGCACCCGGTGGACGCCGCCACCCTGGAGCGGATGGAAGCGCTCTTTGGCGTAGGCGGCCTGGAGGTCCGCGAAGGCTACCTCAACAACCTGCAGCTCCACTTCCCGGACGAGATTGTGCGCCACAAGATGCTGGATATGATAGGCGATTTTTCCCTGCTCGGGGCGCCCCTGCAGGGCACAATTATTGCGAGCAAAACGGGACACCGCGCCAACACGGCGGCGGCCCGCGCCCTTTTGCAATCTAATTTACTCAAACGATGATGGATACCAGAAATATGTCCTATATCCACCCCGACGCCAAAATTGGCAAGGACGTGGTGATTGAACCGTTTTGCTATATAGCTGCCAACGTAGAGATTGGCGACGGCTGTCACATTGGCCCCAACGCCACCATCTACGACTATGTGCGGCTGGGTAGCGACTGCCGGGTGTTCCCCGGGGCCGTAATCGGCGCCATTCCGCAGGATCTTAAATACGACGGCGAAGAGAGCTGGGTGGAGATTGGCAGCCGCACCACCGTGCGCGAATGTGCCACAATAAACCGTGGCACCGCCGCCAGCGGCAAGCGCCTCACCAAGATTGGCGACGACTGCCTTATTATGTCCTACGCCCACATTGCGCACGACTGCTGCATAGGCAACCATTGCATTGTGGTGAGCCACGTGGGGCTGGCGGGCGAAGCTGTTCTGGAAGACTGGGCCATCGTGGGGGGCGGCACAATGGTGCATCAGTTCTGCCGCATAGGGGCCCACGCTATGCTGGGCGGGGCCAGCGCCACCAACAAAGACATCCCGCCGTATATCCTTTCCGCCGGCAATCACGCCATCTACGAGGGCATCAATGCCATAGGACTGCGCCGCCGCGGCTTCTCCAATGCGGAGATTGAGGAGATAAAGAGCGTCTACAAGATCATATACGAGGAGAACAACAACGTTTCCGACGCTCTGCGCATTGTAGACGAACTATACGCGGACGGCAAGCACGCCCGCGTAATAACCGATTTTATACGCGCCTCCAAGCGCGGCATCTGCAAGCGGAGTGGAGACTAGCACCGTGCTGCTTTCCACCGCCTATTTCCCGCCGGTGGATTATTTTCGCGCCATCGCCCGCAGCGGCGGCGCGGTGGTAGAGGCGTACGAGAGCTTCCAGAAGCAGTCGTTCCGCAACCGGTGCGTTATTTATGCGGGGGACGGGGCGCAGACGCTGCAGCTGCCGGTGCTCCATTCGGGCAGCCGGCTAATCCGCGACATCCGCATCGACTACACCAAAAACTGGCTGCATCTGCACCGACGGGCTATTGCCTCCGCCTACGGGCCTTCGCCCTTCTTTGAATATTATTGGGACGATATAGATTCTATTCTGGGCAAGCGGCACGAGTTTCTGTTTGACCTGAACACGGAGCTCACGATGGCTTTCGCGGGATTTCTGCATCTTAAAACGCCCATAGTGTTTACATCTGACTACGAGGCTGCGCCTGCCGGCGTGCTGGATTTGCGCGGCGCCATCCATCCAAAAAAAGAGTCCCCTTTCGGAGACTCTTTCAAGGAATATTATCAGGTGTTCAATTCCAGATTCGGATTTCTGCCCAATCTTTCTATTCTGGACCTTCTTTTTTGCGAGGGGCCAGAGGCGATAAACTATCTTTAGTTGTTGCTGATGGGGGGCATATCCTTTTTCTCGTCGGGAACCTCGAGATAGTCGCGCTTTGCAAAACGCAGCAGGCTTGCTACGAACGAGCTGGGCCACTGGCGCACCATACGGTTCATCTTGGTGACGCTGTCGTTGTAAACCATACGGCTGGTGCGCACCAGATTCTCATATTCGTTGATGGAATCCATTGTCTTGTTGAACATACCGTCCGCCTTGAGTTCGGGATAAGCTTCGCTGACAGCCAGCAGGCGGCCCAGCACAGAGTTGAACGCGCCATCCTGGGCGTTAATTTCTGCAGCTGTGGTGGCCTTGGTGCGCTGGCCTATTACTTCAACCAAGGTATCGTGCTCGTGTTTGGAGTATTTCTCTGTCATCGCAACCAGGCTGCTGATGGCATCCCAGCGGCTGTTCTGCTGAACCGAAATCTGGTTGAGGGCGTTGTTGGCCAGCTCGTCCAGGTTTACCAGTTCGCGCTGCGTCTTGAAGATGTACCACCCTACAATTACTATGAGGGCGAGAATAATTAATAATACTAATAACATATCTGTACGGTTTTTGTTTATTGTCGCTATTGAAATGCTAATTTATAACTAACTTTGCTTTTAGCAAACTTATCGGACTTTAAGCTTGATGAAGACTTTTGCAAGGTTATTGATGGCCGCGGTGCTGCTGCTTTGCTGCCACGGGCTGCGGGCGGACGACCTCCGCGCCAAGTATATCCTTAAATATAAGGACATTGCAATAGAGCAGATGGCCGCCAGCGGGGTGCCGGCCAGCATCACTTTGGCGCAGGGCTGCCTGGAGTCGGCCAACGGCACTTCGACTCTCGCTGTGCAGGCCAACAACCATTTCGGCATAAAGTGCCGCAATTGGAACGGGCCGGTGATTCGCCACGACGACGACCTCAAGGACGAATGTTTCCGCAGCTACGACAGCGCGGAGCAGTCGTTCAGCGACCATTCCGATTTCCTGCGCTACAACGACCGCTACTCCGCCCTTTTCGATTTGGATGTGAGCGACTACAAGGGCTGGGCGTACGGCCTCAAGAAGGCTGGCTACGCCACCGACCCGATGTATGCAGAAAAGCTCATCAAGATTATAGAAGATTACCAGCTTTATCAGTACGATTTTCCCGCCGAGGCTCCGTCCGGGAAGCTGCAGCTCCCTCCCCCGCCCTCCGCACTGGAGCGTGCCAAACAGGTGGAGGCACCCCTCAAGTTCCGCGACCGCAGCGTGGGGAGCGTGGTGATAGATTACACTTTCTACGAGAAGTACGGCTTGGTTTACATAGTGTCCAACGGCACCGAGTCCTACGCTTCGCTGGCGCGCCAGTTCAATTTGTTCAAGCGGGAACTGCTCCGTTTCAACGACGAAAAGAAGGACCGGGTGATTCCGGCTGGCAGCTATGTATATCTCCAGGCAAAGCGCGCGCACAGCACCAAGGATCTTGCAAAACACGTTGTGGAGGAGGGCGAGACTATGCGGGATATGTCGCAGCGGTTCGGGGTCAAGCTCCGCAATCTTTACAAGTTCAACAATATCAAGCCCGGGCGCGAACCCGAGCCCGGCACCGTAATTAATCTGCGCAAGGTTAAGAAATGAAAAAGAAAAACAAATCCCGCAAAACCATTGTCACGGCTTTGGTATTGTCCGCCCTGGCCCTGTTTGCCTGCGGCGCGTTCTATTTTATGACATATATGCGCCCCAACAGTGTTTCCGGCAAGCAGGCCATTAATATTTACCGGGCCACCGACTATGCCGGGCTGCTGGATTCCCTTGAAAAGAGCGGCGCAGTGCGCAATATGGCCTCGTTCAAGTTCGTGGCGAACCAAATGAAGCTTGCCGACAATTTCAAGCCGGGGCATTACGAGCTCAAGGGGGGTCTTACCAACAAGCAGATAGAAAGGGTTTTCGCCCGCGGCTGGCAGACTCCGGTCAAACTGCTTGTACGGCCGTGCGTGCGCGACCTGGGCAAGATGTCCGCCTTGCTGGCGCGGCAGCTGGAGGCCGATTCCACCGAGATTGCCACCGCCCTTGCAGACCGTCAGATTATGGAGTCGCACGGCTTCAACCGCTACACATATCTGGCGATGTTTATCCCCGACACCTACGAGGTTTATTGGACGGTGACGCCGCTGCAGTTGCTGGACCGGCTTAAAAAGGAATACGACGCGTTCTGGAACGATTCGCGCACGGCCAAGGCCAAGGCAGCGGGGCTCACAACGGCGCAGGTCGTTACGCTGGCCTCCATTGTTATAGAGGAGACTAAATACGAGCCGGAGATGCCTGCCATCGCCGGGGTCTATATCAACCGTCTGAAGAAGGGGATGCTGCTGCAGGCGGACCCGACGGTGAAATATGCCGTGAACGACCCGTCGCTGCGGCGCATTTTGAACGTGCATCTGCAGGTGGACTCTCCATACAACACCTATAAGCACGCCGGGCTGCCTCCGGGGCCCATCACCACCCCGAGCAAGGCGGCAATAGACGCAGTGCTCAACTATCAGCATCACGACTATCTTTATTTCTGCGCGGACGCCAGTTTCAACGGACGTCACTGCTTTGCCTCTTCTCTGGCAGGACATATGGAAAACGCCCGCCGCTTCCACGCCGCACTGAACGCCCGGGAAAGAGCGAAATCAAATTAAATTTCGTACTTGTGCTGCTCTTCGGCAAGAATGGTGTCGGGGAATACTTCGCGGGCCTGGGCGAGCATAGGCTCCAGGTCGCGGTAGCGGGCGGAAAAGTGGCCCAGTATCAGCTGTTTTGCACCGGCGTCCTTTGCGGTCTGGGCCGCCATACGACTGGTTGAGTGGCAGTATTTGCGGGCGTGGTCTTCGTAGTCGTCCGCATAGGTTGAGTCGTGGTAGAGCAGGTCCACACCCTTTATCCATACCGGAAGTTGCGGGAACGGGGCGGTATCGCAGCAATAGGCCAGGCTGCGGGGCTCGTACGGTATGTAAGTGTAGTCTTGCACCTTTAGTTTCTTGCGGCCGCGTTTGACATCTTCGCCGCGCTTGAGGGCGCCTATTTCCGTCAGGGTTAGGTTGTCGCGCGCAATTAGTTCTTTGCGGATGTTGCGGGCCGGCGTTTTTTCTTCGAACAGGAAGCCGAAGGTGGGCACACGGTGGTTCAGCGGGAAGGCGTACACGCGCAACTGTCGCATCTCTATTATCTGCTCCTTCTCCTTCATCTTCAAAGGGACAAAATTGATATCGTATTTGACGCCGTCGGCAAACTGGATGTAGAAGAAGTTGAGGATGCGCTGGAATTCTTCCGGGGCGTAGATGAACAGCGGTGCGGTGCGGCCCTGCATCGCCATAGTGGATAGCAGGCCGAAAATGCCCAGAAGATGGTCGCCGTGCAGGTGCGATATCAGGATATTGTCAATCCAGGCGAAAGCTATCTTGCACTGCTGCAGCGACATCTGACACCCTTCGCCGCAGTCGACCAGGAAGCGGTGGTTGTGCACCGTGACCACGTGCGCGCTGGTGTGCCGCACCGGGTTGGCGCTCGCGCTCGCCGTCCCCATAGTTATCATAGAGAATTCCATCAATGCGAAGATAATAATTATAAATGAAAAAGGGATGTCCGCCGGGACATCCCTTTTCGTTGAAGGTTTGAGGAAGAATTATTTCTTCTCGGCTGCTGCCATTTCGTCGCGGAGGGCGGCGAGGTCGCTGATGTCACCAAGAGTGGTAACCTCGTTAGCAGCGTTGTTCTTCTTCATAACCTTTGCAGTTGCAGCTTCTTCGCTAATCGGCTTGGGCTCGGCCTCTTTCTTGGGCTCCTCAAAGGTGCGGGTGTGAGAGAGGATGAGTTTGCGGGAGTTCTTGTTGAACTCGAGCACCTTGAACGGGAGGGTTTCGCCTTCCTTGATTGTGCTGCCGTCCTGCTTGGTCATACCCTTGGAGACTACAAAGCCTTCGATGCCGTTCTCGAGAGCCACGGTAGCGCCCTTCTCGGTTGCGGAAACAACCTTGCCCTCGTGTACGGAACCGGGAGTGTAAACACTCTCATACTCCTCCCACGGGCTGGGTTCGAGCTGCTTGTGGCCAAGGCTCAGACGACGGATGTTGGGCTCGATGTCAAGCACGATGACCTCGATGGTGTCACCTACGTTAACAATCTCGCTGGGATGTTTGATCTTCTTGGTCCAGCTGAGGTCGCTGATGTGAATCAGGCCCTCGACGCCCTCGTCAAGCTCTACGAACACACCAAAGTTGGTGATGTTGCGTACAGTTGCAGAGTGCTTGCTGCCAATAGGATATTTCTCTGCGATGGACTGCCAGGGGTCTTCCTTGAGCTGCTTAACGCCAAGGGAGATCTTGCGCTCTTCGCGGTCCAGAGTGAGGACGACTGCCTCAACCTCGTCGCCGACCTTGAAGAAGTCCTGTGCAGAACGCAGGTGCAGGCTCCAGCTCATTTCGCTTACGTGAATCAGACCCTCAACACCGGGCTGAATCTCAACGAATGCGCCGTAATCTGCAATAACGACAACTTTACCCTTAACCTTGTCACCCACCTTGAGGTTGGGATCGAGAGCATCCCAAGGATGAGGATAGAGCTGCTTGATGCCAAGAGCGATGCGCTTCTTGACCTCGTCAAAGTCGAGGATAACGACTTTGATCTTCTCGTCGAGATGGACAACCTCTTCGGGGTGATTTACGCGGCCCCAGCTAAGGTCGGTGATGTGTACGAGACCGTCCACACCGCCCAGGTCAACGAATACGCCGTAGCTGGTGATGTTCTTGACAACACCCTCAACGACCTGGCCCTTCTCGAGTTTGCCGATGAGCTCAGCTTTCTGAGCCTCGAGCATAGCCTCTTCGAGAGCCTTGTGAGAAACAACGACATTGCGGAACTCGTTGTTGATCTTGACGATCTTGAGATCCAGAGTCTTGTTTACATATGCGTCATAGTCCCTGATGGGCTTGACTTCTATCTGAGAACCCGGCAGGAATGCCTCGATGCCGAATACATCCACGATCATACCGCCCTTGGTGCGGCACTTAACGTAACCCTTAACGATTTCGTCCTTCTCGAACGCTTCGTTGACGCGGTCCCAGGAACGCAGGCTGCGGGCACGCTTGTGGGAAAGTGCCAGCTGACCTTTCTTGTCCTCAGTGGACTCTACGAAGACCTCAACCTTGTCGCCAATCTGGAGGGTATCCTCGCAGTATTTGAATTCGGCGGCATTGATGACAGCCTCGCTCTTGTAGCCGATGTTGACTACAACTTCGCGTTTGTTCTTTGCTACGACGGTACCTTCAATAACCTCACCGTCGGCGATGTGAGAAAGTGAATTTTCGTAAGCCTCTTTAGTGGCCTGGAGATCGACTTCGCCCTCGTTGTCGCTCTCAAAAGCGTCCCAATCGAAAGTGGCGTTGTCTGCGGAAGCGTTGTCTGCAACGGGGGTCTTTACCTCCTTGACGGGAGCGACCTCTTCCTGCAGCTGTTCCTGCTCGAGTTTGTTTTCTTCGTTCATTGTAAATTAACTTTTTGTTTTACAAGTAGTTAGACAATATTTATAGACCCCGCGCGTACGCGAAGGGAGCGCAAAGGTAAACAAATAATCTTAAAATGCAAACTGAATCAGCCCTTTACAGCATTTTCCGGTGGCGGAAAATAACGATGACTACAATCACCAGAGTGAGCATCAGCGACATTATCATAACAAAGTCCCAGATGCCGCCAATCAATGGCAGTTGGACGTTCATGCCGTAGATGCTGGCCACCAGCGTGGGGGGCATAAGCAGCAAGCTCACCAGGGTGAACACCTTCATAATTTTGTTCTGGTCCAGGTTAATCAGACCGAGCACGGTATTCTGCAGATACTCAAGACGTTCAAAATTGAAGTCGGTATGGTTGATGAGGGAGGTGATATCTTTGAGCAAGCCGGAAAGCTTGTCGTTTATTTCGTCCGGAGTCTTTTCGCTCTTGAGCACGCTGGAAATCATTCGCTGCTTATCCACTATGTTCTCGCGAACCATCATAGTGTTTTCTTGCAGCTGGTTGATGTCGATGAGGAAGTCCTCGTTCATATCCTCGCCCAAGCTCACGCGGCGGCTGTACTGCTCCAACTCCTTGCTCATCAACTCAATCATATCGGCGTCCAAGTCTATTCGGTTGTCCAGGATGCCCATAAGCACGTGGAAACCCGTCGGATAGTAGCGGATGCCGGCGGTGATTCGGCGCTGGATGTCGGTGAAGCTGCGCAGCGCGGCCTGGCGCACCGACACGATGGTGTTGCCCGACAGTATGAAGGAAACCGACTCCATAGAGTAGTTCTCCGGGCTCGGGATAAGGAAGTTGGTGTTGATGAATATGGATGTGTCATCTTCGCTGTAGCGGGATGAACTCTCAATTTCCTCTGCCTGCGCGCGGCTCTGCAGCGTGGTGTTCAAATAGGCCTCTACGGCGCGTTTCTCCTCCCCTTCCGGGTCGAACAAATCGAGCCAGAGCACTCTCTCGCGGGGGAGAGTGGAGAGGATTTCAATATTATTGGTGGATTCGAATTTTGATTCCGGTGTCCTATAAAAAATTTCGATCATTGTCTCCAAGCATAAAGGGTTGATAACTGCGCTATTAGCCGACAGATACCAACACCCGTTCTCGAGGCGACGTCTTTACGAATTTTATGTTCAGAACAGAAATCATTTACGTTTTTGAAAATGCGACTGCAAAGGTACTCTTTTTTTCTAAAAAACAAGGTGTTCCAGTAAAATCTTGATACCGATGGCGATGAGGATTATGCCGGCGAATATTCCGGCCCTGTTACCAAGGACTTTCTGGAATTTGCCGCCGCCTATAAGGCCTATGGCGGCCACGGCGGCCGTCACGGCAAAAATCACCAGGAAAGTGACTATGTTTTTGGCCAGCCCCATTTCCAGCATCGCCAGCGAAATGCCCACTGCAAGGGCGTCGATGCTGGTGGCCACTCCAGCCAGAACCAGTGGCCCGAAGTTCATCAGGTCGCTCCCCTCCTCTTCCTTCGGCCGCAAGGCCTCCACAATCATCTTGACGCCGATAAAGAGCAGCAGGCCGAAGGCAATCCAATGGTCAAAGGCCTCGATTAGCGAAAGGCAGGCTGCACCCAGCGCCCAGCCGAGGGCGGTGAAGGCGGCCTGGATAAAGCCCATAGTCAAGTCTATTTTGAGGTGGCCGGCAAGCGGCACGCGCCCCTTGGTGGCACCGAAGGCCATTGTCACGGCCAGGGTGTCGGCGCACAGCCCCAGGGCCAGCAGGAATATCTCCAGATAGGACATCAGATAGAGAACAATTGACGGTTGACTATAGCTTTGCCGAGAGTGAATTCGTCGGTATATTCAAGGTCGTCGCCAAAGGCCACGCCGCGGGCTATTGTAGACACTTTGACGCCGCTGGCGGCCAGCTGACGGTAGATGTACAGCGAGGTTGTCTCCCCCTCCATATTGGTATCCAGCGCAAGAATTATCTCCTTTATTTCGCCTTTCGCCACCCTCTCCACAAGATGTTTGATGGGGAGGTCGTCCGGGCCGACGCCGTCCATAGGGGAGATTATGCCGCCCAGCACCTGGTAGAGGCCGTGGTACTGGCCGGTGTTCTCTATGCTGAGCACGTCTCGCAGGCTTTCCACCACGCACACGACTGTGCGGTCGCGGCTGGTGTCGCTGCAAATCGGGCAGGTGGCGTCGTCGCAAATCATATTGCACTCGGGGCAGTAGCGTACCCCGGTGCGCATATTGTTTATGGCGGCGGTGAATTTCTCTACGTTGGCCGCGGGCTCGCGCAGCAGGTGCAGGGCATAGCGAAGCGCACTCTTGCGCCCCACGCCCGGCAGTGAAGCAATCTGGTCCACAGCCTCTTCCAACAGTTTAGATCTATAATTCTGCTTGTACATCTTGCGATGATTTCATTTGCTTTTGATATGCGTTTGCGGCGCGGCGCACCGAACCGTATTTTGAAATTAGCGCGAGCGCCTCCAGATTGCCCAGGGCGGGGATTTCTGCCTGGAGGGCTTCGGCAGCGCGCGTCAAAAAGTCGCTGACCTCACTGGCTTTTACGGAGCCGGGATAGCCCGTGTCGTGGAGGACGAGCGTCAGCAGCGAATCCAGCGCCATACGGCACGCTCTGTCACACATTATCCGGCGGTTCTGCGCCAGGGGGCCCGGCTCAACCGCTATCGATACGTCGGCCGGGGCAGTCTGCGGGGCGTTGGAGTTGATGCAGACAATCAGCATCCCTTTGCGGCGGCAGGAGCGCAGCAGTTGCGACAGGGCGGCGGGGCATTTACCGTTCTCCACCGCCACCACGACGTCGGCGCCCTTTGCACCGGCGGCCTCCAGCTGGCCCCAGAGGGCATCGGAGTCGTCTTGCAAATCGATGTTGGTAAAGAGCCCTTCCCTGGCTGAATATGCCTCCGGAACGGGGCTGGCGGCGTTCACCGTGAACACCTTGCCGCCGCGGCCTATGCGCTCGCAAATTTTGTCGGCTGCGCGCCGGATGGCGGCAGAAACCTTCTCCAGCGCCTCCACCACCAGCTTGTTGTCTGCAATTATATTCGCCAGGAAGTCCATCGCCTATTTGCCGCCGTGATATTTTACAAGGCCGTCGATGGGGCTGGCATATAACGGGCCCATCCTATAGCCGGCATTGCGGCAAATCTGATATATGAAATCTTGGTATGCCCAGGCCACGCTGCCCACAAAACCAACTCGTTTCTGACGAGGTTCGAAACGGTCTACGTTGCGCAGGAAGAACGCCTCAAGACTATCCACAATGAGGTTTTTCATATACGGATGGTTGCGGTGTTCGTTTATAAATACCGAGAAGCTCGCCAAAAAGCGGCTCGGGGCCTCCTCGCGGTAAACCTTGCTGACTATATCGGGATATGTCAAGTGGAATTGTTTGTCCATTTCGGCTGCAAGGGCGTCGGGCAGAAGATTCTTTATGTAATCGGACAGAAGTTTCCGGCCCATATATGCGCCACTCCCCTCGTCGCCCAAAATGAAGCCGCCTGCGGGGACGCTCTCGCCAAGGCCGTGGCCGGTCCAATAGGTGCAGTTGGAGCCGGTTCCCAGGATGCACGCGATGCCGTCTTTGTCGCCGAACAGGGCCAGGCAGGCCGCAACAATGTCGCTTTCCACCTCAACGGACGCGCCCGGGAAGTATTCTGCGAGGGTGGCCTTTATGTCGGCTTTGCTCTCTTTGGACACTACGCCGGCGCCATAGAACCAAACCTTGTCTACGTCTGCGCCCGCAAAAGGCAGGACCTCCTTCTGTATAATCTTCTTTATCTGGGCCGGTTTAACATAGAGCGGATTGGCTCCCACCGTTTCCAGGGTCGTAACCTGTTCGCCGTCCAAAAGTGCCCAGGTAGTATTAGTAGAGCCGCTGTCGGCAATTAACTGTTTCATACGTTACTTCTTTTTGTTTTCCCAGACGCCGTTCTTTTTCCAGTTGAAGAAGCCAATCGCGGCCATTACCACATAACAGCTGAATAGCAGCGCCGTGGGGTAC
>JAFZYD010000053.1 GCA_017616475.1 Bacteroidales bacterium | reverse complement strand
GGGTCTTTCTGGGGTTCCAGTACCCCGTGGAAATTCCCGGCGTGAGCAACACAATGATGCTCAAGAGTGCAGTGACGGCCCAGCGCAAGGCCAAAGGGCTGCCGGAACTCTCCGGCGCGGAGTTCTTAAAGCTGATAAACAGCAAGTTGCCGCTGGTGAATATGAATAAGAGCTTCCTTTCCCGCGGGGTGAACGTGGGTTTTTCCGGCGGCGAAAAGAAGCGCAACGAAGTGCTTCAGATGGCCGTCCTGGAGCCGCAGCTGGCAATTTTGGACGAGACCGACAGCGGTCTGGACGTAGACGCACTGCGAATTGTGGGCGAAGGTGTCGACAGCCTCCGCACTGCAGACAACGCTTTTATCGTAATCACGCATTACCAGCGGCTGCTGGACTATATAGTGCCCGATGTCATTCACGTGCTCTACGACGGGCGCATTATAATGACGGGCGGCCGCGAACTCGCCCGTGAAATCGAGGCCAAGGGCTACGACTGGATAATAAAGAACAATGGATAGGATCGTCATAGGCTCGGGTTTGACCAAGAGCGAGGTCGTTCTTCTGCGGGGCGGAGAGACGCGTTCGTGGGACATTACGGTGGGCGGCGGGGCCTCTTTTTCGCTGGCCATAGTGGCGCTGCCGGGCGCGTGCGGAGATGCTGTACGGCCGTGTGCCGGCGATGCTGCCGCTCTGCCTGCCGGGGGGAAATCCATCGACTGCGATATTGCCGTGCGCTTTGACGGCGAGGGAGGCGAATGCCAACTGAGGGGCCTCTATCTGGCCGGCGGCTCGTCCAGCGTCAACATCAAGGTCAATATGGTCCACAACCTGCCGAACTGCACCAGCCGACAGATGTTCAAGGGAATCCTTTCCGGCGAGGCACGCACGCAGTTCTTCGGGCTGATAAACGTGCCGGAGAAGTGCATCGGCACCGAGGCATATCAAGAAAACCACAACCTGCTGCTGTCCGACACCTGCCGGGCGCAGAGCCTGCCGCAGCTGGAAATCTATGCCGACGACGTCAAATGCAGCCACGGTGCCACATTCGGCCGTCTGAACGCCGACGAACTGTTCTATATGCGCAGCCGCGGCATCCCGGAAGGCGAGGCTCGCCGCCTTCAGATGGTCGCCTTTGCCGGCGCCGTGCTAGAAGGGCTCCCGGACGACATCGTCGCAGCGGCGCTTGCGGAATTAGCGCGATTAGTCTGATTAAAACAAAAAACGCAATGAAGAACTTAACAGCCCTTGCCATTATTCTCTTGCTTTTATCGGGATGTACAGAAACAATCGATGGAGGAGGAGACAATCTGGATGGATATTGGTATATGTCTGATATGATGTATAAAGCATTCTCCGAAGAAGAACAGTATCAAAGCCCGCAATTCACCTATACAGAAGCGGATAGTCCAAGATATATGATGGTGACGGGTACTCATTTCGTGCCGTATGTCAACCACGGCCAACTCGCTTTCGGGTATGCCAGGCTTCCGTTTACCGCAGCCAAACTAATCTCCTTCACAGATGCAGATGAACCCAGGGACGACTCTGTCGTCAGATATACGTATGAGGACGGCGTCATCACAGTTTACGGAACGGCGACCGTGGACTTTATCCGGGACAAAGATGGAAACATATGGGACTATAATCTGGATTGTATAATTACCAATGAAGACGCCACTATTGTGTCAGGTACAGCAGTTAGCGAAATAGACTACTCAATGATAGTTGCGATTCCGATGTATAACATACCATACACAATAAACTCGTGCGTCGTGTTCTCCCGCACAGACCAGGCTCATTTCGAGTCCTGGTGCAACAAATAGCCACGCCGATGCCGGAGCCGTGTTGGTTACCCCCGACGGTGCCGAGCTGCCGATTGTCGATGTTATCCAAGGCGAGCGCGGAGTCCCGTCTCGCAATTAACTGATTATCAACCGGTTCTGCCCGAACGGGCCGCGCTCGGCGCTCTCCGGGAGAGGCGAAGGCGGGGATGCTCGGCGTAACCAGCTGGCTATCAGCTGGTTCTATCAAAACCATCCGCGCTCGCCCGTTCCGCCGGGGCTCGAGAGCGGGCGCCCCAAACGCAACAGCCTCATTAACAACGCGTTAGGGAAAGACGCCCCGCGCTCGCACTAAGACCGGGAAAGGTTATCGGCTAGAAGTCCACTTTGAGCGAAAGGCCGCTGGCCAGGTTGGTGCCGGCAGCGGCCGGTGCGGGCGAACAGCCAAGGTACGGCTCTATGTGGAGTTTGAGCTGCTGCCGGTTGCCGTACAAATCCTGGTAGTACATATTCTTGATTTTTGCGACTTTGACGGCGTCGCAGATGTTCCATATGTACAGAGCGCCGGCTGCCAGCACCAGCGTGACCATCCCGCCGGTGTTGGAATTGTCGTAATAATACGTCTGATCGTCATAATAGTAAGAGCTGTGGCCTTCCGACAGAAGGTTTCCGAGCGCCAGCGACCCAGTGATGGTAGTTCCCAGGAAGAATGTGATGCCCCGGCCCCATTCGCCGCAGACGCACTGCCCCATACCGGGAATTAAATACGACGCGAACCCCGCCAGGAACGGGCTGTAGGGATCATCGTCCCGACGGATGTAGTCGTGTTTGTTATAGTAGTGTTTGTACTCCTTGTAGCGCATCCCGTCGCGAACCTGCACGGCGGAGTAGGCCGGCGTCTCGTCATAGAACACATCTTTCTCGCCGTTTGCGTAGAGTATCACAAGAACATCTTCGCGCGGAATTGTATATACCGGCCCGTCGGGGTTGGCGGTTTTCTTATACTTGATTGCGTCTATGTCCACCTCCAGCACCTTGGCCTGGATATCTTCGCCCTTGCGGGTGGTAATAAGGTCCTGCGCTTCTGCCAGGGAAAAGCCGGCAATCAACATAACTATCAGAAGGAGAAATCGTTTCATAGCGAACAAGTATTTCAATTAAAATGCAACTGGATAACAAATTTAACAAATGTTGGCATTTTTTATAACTTTGTAGAAAACAGAAACGATATGAAAAAGACTACTTTGAAACTTATAGCTATGCTGGCGGTGCTGGCAATTGCATTTACTATGACTTCCTGCAAGGGCGGCGGCAAGAAGGCCAAGACCGGCGGCGAGGCTGCCAATGTCGAAGCCGGCGTTCCCGGCGTGGAGACCAAGACTTTCACCGTGGAGGGAGTGACCTTCAAGATGGTTAAGGTGGAGGGCGGCACCTACACTATGGGCGCCACCGCAGAACAGGGCGCTACAGAACCCCAGGCCAACGAAAGGCCGGCCCACGAGGTTACTGTGGGCGATTTCTGGATTGGCGAGACCGAGGTGACGCAGGCGCTGTGGGAGGCTGTCACGGGCTTCAACCCCTCGTACACCCGCTGGCCGGAATGCCCCGTGGACAAGGTCAGCTGGAAAGACTGCAAGAGTTTCCTGGAGACGCTCAACGAACTCACCGGGCTGGAATTCCGCCTGCCGGCCGAGGCAGAGTGGGAGTACGCGGCCCGCGGCGGCAAGTTCTCCAAGGGCTACAAGTATGCCGGCAGCGATAATATCGAAGAGGTTGCCTGGCTGGTGACCAATGCGGAGGAGAAGTCCCACCCCGTGGCCAGCAAGAAACCCAACGAGCTCGGGTTGTACGATATGAGCGGCAATGTTTACGAATGGTGCGAAGACAAGTACTTGATGTACGACGGCAGCGAGCCTCAGTATTCGCAGAAGATGCTAAAGAGCGATATTAAGCGCGAGTTCCATATCGAGCGCGGCGGGTGCTGGAACTACGGACCCACAATGTGCCGCGTCAGCTACCGCCACGCAGGCAACTACACCCATATGTACGCCTACGACGGTATGCGCCTGGCGATGTCGGTAAAGGCCGAGTAGCAGCCGGCCCGGGTTACGGGTTCTGGAAGATGCCGAACAGGGCGCTGCCGCTGCCGGTCATAGATACATAGACGGCCCCTTGGTCGAACAACGCCTGTTTTGCCGCAGCTAATTCCGGATGTTTTTCGAAAGCGTAGAGTTCGAAATCGTTGAACACGGTTTCGCGCCAGGTCTCTATACCCGCAGCGAGCCTCTCCGCGAGCGGCCTTCGCTGCGCCCCTCCCTCAACGGCTCCGGGCCCGCTTCGACGCCGAGCGCAGCCGCAGATGCTCGGCTTTCGAAGCGCCCCTCCGCTATTGTTGAGGGCGGGGCTATCATCGCCGTGGAGGACGGCCTCTGGGAACTTTATGGCATCCACCCCGGCGTAGGCTTCGGCAGTGGAGATGTGGATGCCGGGGGTGACAACCTTTATGTGATAGCCTTTGAGGTTCAGCGGGAACGGCTCCAGAACCTCGCCGCGGCCTGAGGCCAGGCGGGGCGCGTTGTACACGAAGAACGGACAGTCGCTGCCTATTTCGGCCGCAACCGCCGCAAGCTGCTCTTTACTCAGCCCCAGGGAGAACACCTCGTTAAGCGCCAGCAGGGTGAAGGCCGCGTCGGAACTGCCGCCGCCGAGCCCCGCCCCCATCGGAATCTGCTTGTAAAGATGTATCGCCGCGTTCCCTATGCCGTAGCGCTCCTGCATTGCCCGCAGCGCCTTGAAGCAGAGGTTTTTCTCTGCGGGCACGTCGCACGGTGTGCCGTACACGTGCATCTGCGCCTCCGGGGCCTTGACCACTTCCAGCACGTCGCGCAATGAATACACCGGCACGAACAGCGACTCAATGTCGTGATAACCGTCCGGGCGGCGGCGTACCACGTCCAGGCCGATGTTTATTTTGGCGTTGGGGCAGACAATCATACCGCTAGAACATATAATCCCACACGGGGAGCATTACCGGCTTGCTGTGGAAAGCCTCTATAGCCCTGGTGTCCAGATATTTGGCATTGATTACGATGCGGAACATATACTCGCTGAACCACTCGTCCGTGAAGGTCAGGTAGCCGTTGTGGCCGGAAGCGGGGCCCCAGCTGTTCTCGAACTGCCACTTGACCGGCACATCCCGATCGTCCGTGTCGCAGGCAATAAGCAACATAGCGTGCGACGAGCCGCTCTGACGGGTCAGGATGCGGGCCTTCTTGTCCATCGACAGATTCACTCCCAGCAACTTCTCATAGTCGTACAGTCCCATATCCATCACGCCGGCGGTGCGGTCCAGCTGCTTGGCCACGTCGCAGGAGGCGTACATAGGCTCGCCATCTTTCAAAGAGGCCAGCGCCGCCGCCTTTATATCTTCGTTGGGGAGGTTGACATAAACCCAGTTGAGCCCCTCCACGGTGTTGCGGTAGTTCTCTATCTCGTAGCGCTTGTAGTACTCGCGGGTGGGGTCGTTCATAATCATCACGTAGTTGTCGGCGCCGAAATCGGCGGGGCGGACGGCGGCCCAGAACTCGGCCGGGGTCGAGGTAAGGCTTTCCGTCTTGCCGTCTCGGGTGGCGTAACGCCAGGAGAACTCTGTCGGGGGCTCGCCCAGGCAGAGCGCCAGAATGCGGTAAACATCTTTGAGCGCATTCACCTTGAGGTCGCCAATCAACTGTGCGCGGGTCTCGGTGGCCTTCTTGCCCTTGACGTGGGTGGCCGCAGTCTCGCGGATGCGGTAGCCGGCGGCGCGCAGGCACTCGTTTATTACCCCCAGCATCTGGCTGGTGTTATTGCTGTGGGCCGTTTCCGGCATAACCTGCTCCGGCACGATGCCATATTTCTCAACAATGTTGTAGAACAAATTCCAAACTCCGCCGTCCGCCACCGGGGCCTTGAAAAAGGTCACCACCGCGCGGTCGTCAAAATCGCGGCCTGCAGTGGCAATAACATTTTCCAAAAACAGATTCGCTTTTTCAAAAATGTCCCAGAAATAGCAGTAATTATTCGAAAAATTGAAGCTGTCCAGGTTGTATTTCTTCATAACCAGCGGGCGGATCTGGTTGGTGGAGGTAAAGAGCCAGCACCGGCCGCTGCGCTGCTGGTCCGTGATGCCGCGCACCTCCGCCTTATACTTGAACAGATGGTCCACCGTGCCCGCTTTGGCGTGGCTGTGGGCCGCAGTCTTCAGGTCCGGCGTGCCGGTGAGTATATTCTGGAGGGCGATGGTGGCGGGCGCCTCGCGGTCAAAACTACCCTGTATGTCCTTTAGCGTTTCGGGGGTTATGGTCTGTGCCTGGAGCGCGGTGCAAACGAGCAGCGTCGCAAAAGAAAGTATGTGTTTCATAAGCATTAATAGACGTTTATAAACGTTTGACAAACGTTTTTTCTGCAACAAATTTACTAATTTTGAGCAATAATATCACAAACGGATATGTTCAGCAAAGAAACCTACATTTCGCGCCGCAAAAAGCTCGCGGCAAGCGTTCCGGGCGGCATTTTGCTATTCCTTGGCAACAGTGAATCCCCCGCGAATTACCCCGACAACACCTACATCTTCCGCCAGGACAGCACCTTCCTGTATTATTTCGGGCTGGACAAGCCCGGCCTGGCGGCGGTGATTGACATAGACGCCGGCGGCTCCATTATTTTTGGAGACGATGTCGATATGGACGACATCATTTGGATGGGCCCGCAAAAGAGCATCGCGGACCAGGCGGCCGGGGTCGGCGTGGGCAAGACCTACCCCTTTGCCCGGCTGGCGGCATTCCTGGCCGACGCCATCGGCAAGGGGCGCACAGTCCATTATGTGCCGCAATACCGCGCCGACAACCTTATCTTGATGGCCGATATACTGGGATGCAAACCCGCCGAAGTCAATGCCGGCAAAAGCGAAGATTTTATCAAAGCCATTGTGGCCCAGAGGCTTATAAAGGAACCCTGCGAGATAGAAGAGATAGACCGCGCCTGCGACCTGGGCTACGCTATGCACTACACCGCAATGACCTTGATGCAGCCCGGTATGCTGGAGCAGGAGTTGGTAGGAGCGATGGAGGGCGTCGTAATAAGCGGCGGCTACATGACCTCTTTTGCCACCATCCTCTCGCAGCACGGCGAAACGCTGCACAACCATATGCACGACAAGGTCCTTACACCGGGCAAGCTGTGCGTGATTGACGCCGGCGCCGAGATAGCCAGCCACTATTGCAGCGACTTTACCCGCACGCTGCCGGTAGGGGGCAAGTTTGACAGCCGCCAGAAGGACATCTACACCATAGTTTCCACCGCCAACAGCTTCGCGGCTGAGATGGCGCGCCCCGGCATCACCTACCGCGAGGTGCATCTGGCCGCCAGCCGCCTTATGTTGCAGGGGCTCAAGAACGTCGGCCTGGTGAAGGGCGACATTGACGAAGCCCTGGCGCTTGGCGTTCAGGGGCTGTTTATGCCCCACGGCCTGGGCCACAATATGGGCCTGGATGTGCACGATATGGAGAATCTGGGCGAAAACTATGTCGGTTACGATCCCGGACAGGAGCGCAGTCGCCAGCTGGGTCTCGGGTCGCTGCGGATGGCCCGCAAGCTGGTTGCTGGCCACGTTATTACGGACGAACCGGGCATCTACTTTATCCCCGCCCTCATAGAGCAGTGGAAGGCGGAGGGCAAGTTCGCCGACTTTGTAAACTACGCCGCCCTTGAAAGCTACTACGACTTTGGCGGTATAAGATTGGAGGACGACCTGCTGATAACCGCCTCCGGCTGCCGCCGCCTCGGCCAAAAGCGACTCCCCATAACCGTGGAGGAGGTCGAGGCCGCTATGGCCAGGTAGGCCGCCGGTAGCACGCCGGTAGTCCGCCGGTAGCCCGGGCCTGCCCGCCAATCACGCCCGCCAAGAACGCCCGCAAAGTGACAATTTGTCATATAACGCGCGCTGGCACTCAATTTGTCTTTTAAGCAGGACGCAGACAAAAATCAAACAATTAAAATATTTCAAAATTATGATTAAACCTTTAGCAGACAGAGTATTGGTAGAGCCTCAGGAGGCCGAGACCAAGACCGCGAGCGGTCTTTATATCCCCGATTCGGCAAAAGAAAAACCCCAGCAGGGCGTTGTCGTGGCAGTCGGCAGCGGCAAAAAAGACGAGCCTATGGAGCTCAAGGCCGGTGACAAGGTAATGTACGGCAAATATTCCGGCACCGAAGTCTCCTTTGAGGGCAAGGACTACCTTATTATGCGTCAGAGCGATGTTATCGCCGTCATAGCTTAAGAACAATAAAACAGTACTAATATGGCAAAAGATATCAAATTCAACATTGAAGCGCGCAACCTTATGAAAGAAGGCGCTGACGCGCTGGCAGATGCAGTCAAGGTGACCCTGGGTCCCAAAGGCCGCAACGTGATTATCGACAAGAAATTCGGCGCTCCGCAGGTTACCAAGGACGGCGTTACCGTAGCCAAGGAAATCGAGCTGGAAGACCGCTTCCAGAATATGGGCGCACAGATGGTTAAGCAGGTCGCAAGCAAGACCAACGACCAGGCCGGTGACGGTACCACCACCGCAACCGTGCTGGCTCAGGCCATCATCAACGTAGGTCTCAAGAACGTCACCGCTGGTGCCAACCCTATGGACCTCAAGCGCGGTATTGACAAGGCCGTGGATGCTGTTGTAAAGAATCTGCAGCAGCAGAGCCAGGCAGTGGGCGACGACTACTCCAAAATCGAGCAGGTCGCAGCCATTTCGGCAAATAACGACGAATATATAGGCAAGCTGATTGCCGAGGCAATGAGCAAAGTCAAGAAGGACGGCGTCATTACCGTAGAAGAGGGCAAAGGCACCGAGACCGAAGTCAAGGTTGTGGAAGGTATGCAGTTCGACCGCGGTTACATTTCCGCATACTTTATGACCAACCCGGACAAGATGGAGGCCGTTCTGGAGAACCCCTACATCCTCATCACCGACAAGAAGATTTCCGCAATGAAAGATCTTATGCCGGTTCTGGAGCCCATCGCCCGCGAAGGCCGCTCGCTGCTGATTATTGCAGAGGATGTTGACGGCGAGGCCCTCACCACCCTGGTAGTGAACAAGTTGCGCAGCGTGCTCAAGGTGGCTGCAGTCAAGGCTCCGGGCTTTGGCGACCGCCGCAAGGAGATGCTGCAGGACATCGCCATCCTCACCGGTGGCCAGGTGCTCAGCGAAGAGCGTGGCATCAGCCTTGAAACTGCCACCATCGATATGCTGGGCCAGGCAGAGAAAGTCACCATCGACAAAGACACCACCACCATCGTGGACGGCGCCGGTGACAAGGCTGCCGTTGCACAGCGCACCGCACAGATCCGCACCCAGATAGAGAACACCAACAGCGACTACGACCGCGAGAAGTTCCAGGAGCGTCTTGGCAAACTGGCAGGCGGCGTGGCAGTGCTCTATGTCGGTGCAGCCAGCGAGGTTGAGATGAAAGAGAAGAAGGACCGCGTGGAGGACGCCCTCAACGCAACCCGCGCTGCCGTAGAAGAAGGCATCGTGGCCGGCGGCGGCGTGGCTTACATCCGCGCAACCGAAGCTCTCAAGAAGCTCAAAGGCGACAACGAAGACGAGCAGACCGGTATCAACATAGTGGCCCGCGCCATCGAGGAGCCTCTGCGCACCATAGTTGCCAACGCAGGCCTGGAGGGCAGCGTAGTTGTCCAGAAGGTTAAGGAGGGCAAGAAGGACTTCGGTTTCAACGCCCGCACCGAGACCTATGAGAACCTGCTGGCAGCCGGCGTCATTGACCCGACCAAGGTGAGCCGCGTGGCTCTGGAGAACGCCGCCAGCGTGGCCGGTATGTTCCTCGCCACCGAGTGCGCCATTGTGGACAAGCCCGAAAAGGCTCCTGCAATGATGCCCAACCCCAACGGCGGAATGGACGGTATGATGTAAATAGAATCATCATTCGAAAGAAAGCCATCCGAAAGGGTGGCTTTTTTTGCTATCTTTGTGGTGATGGACGACAACCAATATATGCAGATGGCGCTGGAGGAGGCGCGCAGGGCGCTGGAGCAGGGCGAGGTGCCCATCGGCGCGGTGGTGGTGTGCAAAAACCGCGTGATAGCCCGCTCCCACAACCTCACCGAGACCCTCACCGACCCCACGGCCCACGCCGAGATGCAGGCCATCACTATGGCGACGGAATATCTGGGCGGCAAGTATCTTACCGATTGCACGCTGTATGTCACGGTGGAGCCGTGCCCGATGTGCGCTGCCGCCTTGGCCTGGGCGCAGATCCCCCGCATAGTGTACGGCGCCGACGACCCCCGCCGCGGCTGTTCGCTGTTCACCCCGAGCCTGCTGCACCCCCGCACCCAGGTCACCAAAGGCATCCTTGCAGGCGAATGCGTCGCCCTCATGAAGGACTTCTTCAAGGATAAACGTCGCTAAACATTTTTGTTAGAACAAAATAGTTTATAACTTTGCACCCCCATACAAATAGGCTAGAGCCCGAAGGGCGTGGGAAAAGTCCCTTCCCGGGGGAAGGGATTTAGGGATGGGGTCATAATAGCATCAATGTGCGGGCAGGCAATGCGCGATAGACATTGAGATATGGTGTAATGGTAGCACTACAGATTTTGGTTCTGTCTGTCGAGGTTCGAATCCTCGTATCTCAACAAGAATATTAACAACACCCTAACCTCAACAACACGTGGAACAGCCTCCGAGTTGCATCATTGAAACGTCCGTGAACGACAGCGCCCCCGACGGTGGCCATTGTCGCCCGCGTGTTGCCCTCATATACACACAGCAAATATAAAGCTGCCCCCGCCACGGGGACGGCCTTAAACTATTTTATATGGCATTATACCTTACAAAAGAACTTGACAACGAAGCGACGATTTACGTTTGGGAGATAACGGAGACGGAGCAGGAGCTAATGGATATGTGCTCCATCCCCAACAACGAGCTGGAGGAACTCAGTATGATAAAGAGCGAAGCGCGCCGCAAGGAGCGCCTGGCCGTCCGCGCCTTGCTCGGGGAGATTTTCGACGACAAGGTCTATCTGGGCCACCACGACAACGGCCGCCCGTTCCTGCATAACTCCGCGCAGGAGATAAGCATCTCGCACTCAAACCGCTTCGTAGCCATCATCACCCACCGCGACGAAGCGCTCGGCATAGACATCGAGAGCCTGGACCGCGACTTCAGCGCCGTGGAAAAGAAAGTTCTTTCTGAGGACGAGAAGGAGGACCTCTCCGACCACAACCGCAAGCTGCAGCTGGCCATCATCTGGAGCGCCAAAGAGGCCATTTTCAAGCGTATGTCGCTGCTGGACGTGGATTATTCAGAGCAGATAGAGGTGGAGAAGTTCACCCCCCGCGACGAGGGCGAAATAGAGGCCACCTTCACCCATAAAGACGGCACCGAGATGGAGTTCGAACTCGAGTATATGGTGTTCGAAAATCACGTAATGGTTTGGCTGGTAGGGTAATGCGCATCGCAAAAACCATACTCGCAGCAGCCGCTGCCGCACTGCTGCTGACCGCCTGCCGCGGCGGTGGCAAAAAGGGCCAGGCCGACCCGGCAAACAACAAGTTCGCGATGCCGGAAGTCCCCGCCCTTATCACGGACAACCAGGAAGCCATCGATTATATCACAGCCCATTACTGGGACAAATTCCTGGCCGAAGACCGCCCGGGCGTGCAGGACACATCCCTGGTGCGCGGCTTCACCCAGCAGGCCTTCGAGGATGCCTTCTACCAGTTCTCTATGTTCCTGCGCGGCTCCACCACCGCCAAAGGTCTGGATGCCTGCCGCAACTTCCTGGGCAAAGTAGAAAAAATATCCCTTGAAGACCCCGAAAGCACCCTTTGGAGCAAGGTTAAGGGGACCTACTACCACATTCTGCAGGACCCCAACTCCCCCTGGCGCAACGAAGAGTACTGCATCCCGCTGCTGGAAAAACTCGCTTCGAGCCCTCTGGCAAGCGACACCGAAAAGGAACGGGCCGCCAAGGAACTGCCCCGCTTCTGCCTGAACCGCCTCGGGGAAAAGGCCGCCGATTTTGCCTTTACCCTGCGTAACGGCCGCACTATGCAGATGTACGACATCAGCAGCGAATACACCGTGCTGTTCTTCAGCAACCCCGGCTGCCCCAACTGCCGCGAAGTTATGGAGACCTTGCAGCAGTTCCCCGGCATAGACGACCTTATAGCCCACAACCTGCTGGCGGTGGCCAACGTCTACCCGGACGAGGACCTTGGCGAATGGATAAAGTATTCCGAAATCTACCCCAAGAACTGGCTAAACGGCTACGACCACCTGCTGGCCATCAACAACGTCCCGCTCTACAACCTGCGGGCAATCCCCAGCGTCTATCTGCTTGACAAAGACAAGAAAGTCCTTCTGAAAGACGCCCCCACCGACTTTTTTGTCCAGTACCTGAACAACATCTTTGGCCAGGGCGCTTACTAGCGGCTATAGGCCCAGGCTCGTTACGAATTCGGCGCGGAAGCGCCATCTGCCGTCAAAATCGAGATAGCGGGAGAAGCGGCCTCCGATGTTGAGTTCGGGGCCGAGGCGGAAGTAGTGCCCCTGGAAGGTGAGCACGGTGCCGTAGGAGGCCATCTGCTGCACTCCGGCAGGGCCGCGGTTCACGGCGTAATCTACAAACGGAACTACATTGATTCGCATCAGATAGAAGAGGATGGGCGCCGGCGCCCAGTCGTTCAGGTTGATGGGGATGGCATATTCCGCGGTAAGCTTGTAATAGTCGCCCAGCGGCATAGATTTGTAGCCGCGCGGCATCTTGGCCAGGGTGCGGGCCGCCGCAGCCGCACTCCAATCGTCGAACCGTTTCTGACCGCTGGCGGTGAATTTGAAGCCCTGCAGCTGCGTAAAGCCCGGAACATAGCCGTAAGCATAGCCATACAGGCTCCTTGCGATTCCCGTGTCGGGCCCCACGACACAAGCCCCCTTGACCTCCATACCGAGGCCCAGGCGGGGCATAATGGCGCTGCGGGGGCGGGGGATTACACTGGACCAGCGCACGCCGGCCTCTATGCTGCCGCCGCCTATGACATCGCAGCCGGAGCTGTATTCATCGTTGGTCCAATGGAGCTCGACGCTGGGGATTATGGAGCTCTTCCAGCCGCCGCGGGAGAGATTGATGTTTGTGTAAATCTTGCCGCTCAACTCCAGCGAGGGTGTTCCAAGGGCCAGGGTGTCTATCTTGGTGTCGGACCTGGAATATTCAGAATAATCAAAGCGGCACCTGTCCCGCTCGTTGAAATCGGCGCTTATCTCGAATATAGGCCACAGGCCGTTGTAGTTGAAGTTGAAGTGCCCAGCGTGATGGTGGTCGTGATATGAATAGCCGGCAATTACCACCGCATCGCCAAGGGGGCTCTGGGCCACCGCTGTGACGCCGGGCGCTACGAGTTGATAAATGTAATCGTAGCTCATATTCATTATGCGGTTGACACCGGCATAGAATGGGGCGTATGAGTGGAAATTGAGCCAGTGCAGCGGCTTGTGATAGCGCTTTGCGGGCAGCGAATCTACCTTTGCGCGCAGGGCGGCTGCGGCCTCGGGCGGCAATGCGGGGGCCATAGTGTCGGATTCGGCAGAGAAGCGGTCCGCCTCGGCAAAAAGGTACGGCTTGTCAAAGTCGGCATCTTCCCAAAGCAGGTCGGCCCGGGCCGTCTTGGCGGGCAGGTCGCCGCGGACGCTGTAGTCGCTGTAGTAAAGCGCCCCTTCTTCCTGGTCAAAATGGGGGTAGGAGGCACCGAACGGAGCGTGGGTAAGCTTCTGGGCACGGTGAGTGGCTGGGTTGAAGGAATATATGTTGCCTATTCCATCCAGGTCGGTCTCGAATATGAGCCGGTTGCCAGCGCGCTGCAGGCGCATTATGGAGCGTGTCTGCGGGGCGATTTCCACACGCCAGGGGGCAAAGGAATCGCCCACCGGACGGGAATAGAGCCCCCACTGCCCGTCGCCCGTAATGGCGTCGGCATAAATGCGGTTGCCCACCCAGGCGGTGTAGTGAATCTGGCCGCCTTCCGGCGCCGCGATTCGGGCAACCTCCGCCATAGAATCTGCATCCAGCAGCACCACCTGTGAAGTGCCGTCCAAAGCGTATTCGGTAACGAGCATTTTGTCGCCCTGCGGCGAATAAGCTGGGTTGAACCAGCGGGTACGGTGGGTAAGAGTGCGCATCCGGTGCGTCTTAAGGTCGTAGGAGCGGATCACAGACCAGCTCTTGAGCTCCCAGCGGGGGTGGGGGACAATCTCGCTCCATACCAGAGTGTGGTCATCCTTCTTTATAATGGCGCTGGTGAGGCTCTTGTCGGCAAAGGCGCGGATGTAGCGCTCGTTGCCGTCGGGGTCTATTTTCACCAGACGGGGCGCCTGTGTCATAGCGTTCTTGGCCGCCACGGTAAAGCCGTCCATAGGGAGCACCGAATGGTACAGTGCATAGTAGCCGTCGTTAAAATTGCTGAGGTCCTGGTGCACGGTGTAGGGGGCGTTCTCTATGAACTCACCGCGCCATTTCTCCGTGAAATAGGCCTGCGCGCCTCGGAAGTTCTTGCGGCGGGTCTTGCCGGTATATTTCTGATATGCCTTGTTCAGGATACTGGGGTCGTACCACCATCGGGTGTAGTCGTGATAGATGTCGCCCACCACATAATAGTCCGAATTGTCCCGCATAAATGTCTCCACAATATACCCGAAAGAATATTTGCTGGGGATATAGTTGCGGTAGGAATTGAACCGGTAGGTGTCGTAGATATGGTCGTCCCCCGACAGGAATTTGGCCCGGAACGGCATCAAAAAGTTGGGGTCGCGGCCGCGGCCCGCCTTGGAAAAGTCGGTCTCGGAGTGTACAGCGTCGCCTTCAAGCTCCCAGCCGGTGGGGTAGAAGCCCATTCCCAGGCCGACGCCCTGCTCGCCAAGCAAGTATTTGAACACCGCGAAGGTGCCGGTGGTAAAGTGGGTGCACTGCCCCACGTGGCGCCCTTCATGCAGCGCCAGCTGCCGGACCCAGGTGTCGGCATAGCCCCGGTTGGAAGGGGGTGTGGTAAAGATGTCCACGCGGCGGGGGGCCCACACCACCGTAGCGTTGCTGTTCACATTGTACGGGTGGAGAATCAGGGGCATTTCGCTCCCCTCTATCTTTAGCGCCACCTGTGTGCGGGGGCGAGCCAGCTCAAACTGATAAAGGAATTCACGGGCCAGGGAATCGAGGCCGCGGGGGTAGATTACACGGAAATTGTCCCCCTTTATAATGCTCCACCGCGTCGATGCTGGATCGGTACCAAGCGTGTAATATTGCGCCGAAGCCCCCGCCGAAAAGGCGAGGCAAAGCACTGCTATGGCAATTATCCTACTGAGCTTCATTGTCAAAATGGTTGCGGACCCTGGCGGCGGCGCTTTTGCCTACCACCTGTTCCAGTTCTTCCAAAGTGGCTTTCTTGACCTTGGCGACGCTCTTGAAATGGCGCAGCAATTTGGCCGCCGTAACGTCGCCGACGCCCTTTATCTCTGCAAGTTGCGAGCCAATCTGGCTCTTGGATCGGCGGGCGCGGTGGTGGGTTATGCCGAACCGGTGCGCTTCGTCGCGGATTTGCATAAGCACCTTTAGCGAAGACGAGTTCTTATCCAAAAAAAGCGGGTAGGGGTCGCCGGGGCGGATTACCTCCTCCAGCCGCTTTGCAAGGCCAATTACGCACAGCTGGTCTGCCAGTCCGAGCTCCCGCAGCGCCTCCAGGGCAAAGTGCAGCTGCCCCTTGCCGCCGTCTATCACTATAAGCTGCGGCAACGGCTCTCCCTCTGCCAGCAGGCGCGAATAGCGCCGGTTCACCACCTCCTTCATAGAGGCGTAGTCGTTGGCCCCGACCACCGTCTTTATGTTGAAATGGCGGTAATCTTTCTTGCTGGGGCGGGCGTTCTTGAACACTACGCACGAGGCCACCGGGTTGGTGCCCTGAATGTTGGAGTTGTCGAAACACTCTATATGCTGCGGAAGGTCCCTCATACCGAGGTCGCGCTGCAGGGCAAGCATCACCTTCTCGTTGTATTCTTCCGGGTTCACCTTCTCTTCGTGGCGGTACTTTTCCACCTTTAGGGCGCCAGCGTTCTTCTGGCTGAGTTTGAGCAGTTCCAGCTTGGCGCCGCGCTGGGGCACGACAATATCCACGCCGTCGAACTCCGCGGCGGGGGCGAACGGCACCACCACCTCTTTTGAGAGGGCGCCGAACTTGGATATCATCTCCGCTATGAAGGCCGCCAGGACCTCCTCCGGACTCTCTTCTATCTTGGCCTCCAGTTCCATATTGAAGCTCTGCACCACGCACCCTTCGCGTATTCGCATAAAGTTGCAGAAGTGCTCCTCCCCCTCGCTCACAATAGAGAAGATGTCGGTGTCGTTCATAGTCTGGTTCACTATGGCCGATTTGGAGTAGTGCTTTTCCAGCAGCGCCACGCGCTCTTTGTAGACCTGCGCATCCTCGAACCTCAACTCCGCGGCCGCAGCGGCCATCTTTTCTTTGTTTTCGCGGATAAGGCCGCGCACGCCCCCGCCCAGCAGCGTCTCTATCTGGGCAATCATTTCGTCGTAGGCCGCCTTGGACGTGGTGCCGACGCACGGCGCGCAGCAGCGGCCCAGATGGGCGTTGAGGCACACTTTGAATTTGCCTGCGGCGATGCCCTCCTCGCTAAGGCGCAGTTTGCAGTTGCGCAGCGGATATAGCGACGCAATCAAATCCAGCATCGAGTGGGCGTAGGTGGCGCTGCTGTACGGCCCGAAAAACCGGCTGCCGTCCTTTACCAGGCGGCGGGTGAGCATCACCCGCGGGAATGGTTCTTTTTTTATGACGATCCAGGGGTAGGTCTTGCTGTCTTTCAGGAGGATGTTATACCGCGGCTGCAGCTTTTTTATGAGGTTGTTCTCCAGCAGCAGGGCGTCTTCTTCGCTCTCCACCACCGCGAACATCATATCGGCAATCTTGCTCACCATAACCCGCGTCTTGCGGTCCAGGCTCTCCGGCGGGCGGAAATACTGGCTCACGCGGCGGTGCAGGTCCTTGGCTTTGCCCACATAAATCACCTCGCCATCGCCGTTAAAAAAGCGATAGACGCCCGGTGAGTGGGGCAGCAGGCTTACTTTTTCCCTTACATTCAATCGACCAGCGCTTTGATGCGGTTGTTAATCCAGTCGTATTCTTCCTGATAGCCCTGGCTGCGGAACATATTGGCCAGATAGGTGGCATATTGCATCTCGCGGTCCAGGGTTTCTTCGTCCAGCGGTCCGCCGTTCAGTATCTGGCTGGAATAGAGCATCGACTTGACAGCCTCCTCCATATATGCGCGGGAGATGGCCTGCGCCTTGTCGAATTTGTCCAGCGCCAGATATGTATCTATGGAGGTGAGCACCTCATATTCGTTGGAGCCGCGTATAAGGGCTATGTCCAGCGGGAAGTTCTTCACGGGGGTCACTTCGTAGCAACGGTCCAGCACCGCCTCGGCCTCGTCCAGCCGGTCTTCGTCCAGCAGCTTTATGGCAACCTGGTTGAACAGGCCGCGCACCGGAGTGACGCTGCTGAAGGCGTACAGATTGAAATAGTCGAAGTTTATGGTGGTGTCCTTTATGCTGTCAAAGCGGTAGCCGTTCATAACCAGGTTGTACATCTTGTCGGTGTCCATCTGGCGGGGCTCGGAACCCTGCGGGCATTCGATGGGGACAATCTTGTATGCATACCCGTCGAATTGCAGGTATTTGCCAATTTCAAAGGTACAGTCGCCCTGCTGGGAAACAAAGTAGATGGGGCGGTCCCACTTGTAGTTGGATAGGATGTCCAGCAATATAAGGTCGGTTTTGGTAATGGTGCCGGCCCCTTCGGGTATCTTGAGTTCCAGTGCGTCCACCATCTTGCCGGCGTCCTTGGGCAGCACAATGCCGTTTGCCAGGGCCGCCTCCTTGTCTACCGGCACCAAGATGGTGCGGGCCGCCAAAGCGCCGGTATTGCCGCGGCGGTATTTGGGGTTCTTGAACACGTCCATCACCTCAGCGGCGGTCGCCGGGCGGCCGAACGCGTCCACCACGTGTATAAAGTCGTTGGTGCCGTAAAGATAATCTTTGCGGGGCAGCGAGATGGGCAGCGGAGCGGACTGGTTGCAACGGCATTTCATTTGGTCTATATACCAGTCCATACCCAGCAGGGAGGTGTTCATTATGCGGACGTCGGTGCGGACGCCCTCCACCTCCTGGGCATACCACAGGGGGAAGGTGTCGTTGTCGCCGTGGGTAATCAGTATGCCGTCCTTCTCGCAGCTGGCCAGGTAGTTGTAGGCCAGATCCGTCGCGGTGCGGCGGCCGCTGCGGTCGTGGTCGTCCCAGTTCTGACAACCCATAAGCACGGCTACGGCCAGAGCCAGAACGCCCGCCACGGAGGCGGTTGCCATAGATGTGCCGTCGCTCACTTTTTCCCCGTTTTCGCGGGAAATGCCCTTGCCCAGAGCGTTGTCAAGCCAATCTTTGATGGACATAACCGCCAGCCCTATCCAGATGGTGAAGACATAGAACGACCCGGCGTAGGCATAGTCGCGCTCGCGCGGCTGGTAGGGCGGCTGGTTGAGGTAGATTATTATGGCGATGCCCGTCAGGAAGAATAGCAGGAAGGTTATCCAGCCGTTGCGGGAGTCGTGACGGAGTTGGTAGAACAGGCCTATGAGCCCCAGCAGCAGCGGGAGAAAGAAGTAGTGGTTCTTCGCCTTGTTATGGGCCACATAATCGGGGGCGATGCTCTGGTCGCCCAGACGGGCTCGGTCTATGAAGCCAATTCCGCTCTCCCAGTTGCCGCAGGAGATATCTCCCGGAATCTGCCCCTGCAGGTCGTTCTGGCGCCCTACAAAGTTCCAGAAGAAATAGCGGAAGTACATATAGTTGAGCTGGTAGTCAAAGAAGTAGCGCAGGTTGTCGCGCATCTTGGGCATCTGCGTCTTTTGCAGGCTGCCGTCTGCCATACGCACCGTCTTGATGTTGAAATCGCCCTGCGTATAGGCGTCGTAGAACTGTTCGTGCGCGGGGCTCTGGGTGCTCCACATACGGGGGAAGAGCATCTTGGCTCCGGCGGGGTATTCTGCCGCCAGCGGCTTGGCCGTCTTGTAGTATTTGCCGTCCAGGCTGGTCCAGTAGGTATCTTCTTTTATGTCGTATACCGATTTGTACGATTCGCCGAAAATGAGCGGGTTGCTGCCGTACTGCTCACGGTTTATGTAACGCACCAGCGTGTAGAGGTTGTCGGGCGAATATTCGTTGGTGGGCGGGTTGGCGTTGGCGCGGATAATTACCACCGCAAACACGGAATAACCAATCAGTATGGAGGTAAGCGACAGGGTGATGGTGTGGGCCGTGGCTTTGCCCCCCTTGCGGAAAACGGCCAGCAGTGCAAAGCAGGCCGCGAAAAGCAGCAGCGTGAAGATGGCTGCGCCCAAGTTGAACGGAGCGCCCAGGCCGTTTACTGCCCAACGGTCTACCATAGCGATGGTCTTGGGCACGTAAGGCACTATTATGAACAGGATCAGCGCCAGCACCAGCGCGGAGAGGGCGAGCAGCCCCAGAATCTGCCAAAAGGTTACTTTAATGCCTGCGCGGCTGCGGTAGAAATAAATGAACACTATTACCGGTATCACCAGCAAGCTTAGCAGGTGGATGCCTATGGAGAGGCCCATCAGCAGCGCTATGAACACCAGCCAGCGGTCATTATAGGGTTCGCCGTAGTGTTCTTCCCACTTAAGTACAGCCCAGAACACCACAGCCGTCACAAGGGACGACATTGCATACACTTCGCCCTCCACGGCAGAGAACCAGAAGGTGTCGGAGAAGCAGTAGGCCAGCGCCCCGGCCACGCCCGCCCCCAGCACGGCTATCGCCCACCCTTTGGTGAGCTGCCGGCCACGTTTTTCCAGCAGCCGGATGCCGAAGTGCACTATGGTCAGGAACAGGAAAAAGATGGTGAAGGCAGAGCACATCGCGCTGCAGCTGTTCACCGCCGCAGCAGCGTGCTCCGGCCCGGTGAACATAGTAAAGAAGCGGGCAACGAGTTGGAACATAGGGTTTCCCGGGGGGTGGCCCACCTCCAACTTATACGATGATGCTATGAATTCGCCGCAGTCCCAGAAACTGGCCGTAGGCTCTATTGTGGACAGGTATACGAAAGACGCGAATGCAAGCACTGCAATTGATGTGATGTTCTTGATCCGGTCAAATAATTTCTTCTCCATAAAAAACTGTGCAAAGTCTGTCTATATTACGACAAATGTAAGAATTAGTTTTTTTATAACTAAATTTGCAGCGTAAAAACGTGTCCGTTATGGCCAACGATTGGAAAGACCGGCTGGGAGTGGTTTATTCCACCGACCCCAACTTCAAATACATAACTGCAGACGACCTGCGGGAAGAGGTGGAAACGCTCCCCGCGGAGCGGCAGAAGCTCATCGTGGCCATAGACCGACGCAACCGCGGCGGCAAGCAAGTTACCGTGGTGCGCGGCTTCGTGGGCAAGGAAGACGACCTGGCGGCGCTCTCAAAGACCCTCAAGACCAAATGCGGGGTGGGGGGCAGCGCCAAGGACGGCGAGATAATTATCCAGGGCGATATGCGGGACCGCGTGGTGGAGATCCTCACAAAAATGGGCTACAAAGCCAAGCGCGGCAATTAAGTTATGTTCACATTCCTGCAGATTATAGGCCGCGACTGCTGGAGCGGCAGCGAACTGATGACCGTCGTCGGGGACAATTTCCCGTCTGCCGTAGTGGAGAGCCATCCCGCCCTCACCACCTACGCGCTGCTGCTGTGCCTGCTCTACTTCCTTATCTTTGTAGAGAATTCTTTTATCGCCATTATGATATCCTACCGCGCCTTGTTCAACCGGCTGGCGCTGGAAGATACCCTGGCCAACAAGAACCTCACCTACGCCATAAACAACACGGCGCTGCTGTGCCTGCCGGTTCTGGCGCTGGTGCTCTATTTTTTGAACGTCTCCAAGCTCCACTTTGTGTTTATATTGGCGGCGCTGGTCATCTTCACGCTGGTGCACATAGGGTTGTTCCTGCTGGCGGGGTGGCTCAAGTATTGCCAGGAGATGTTCCGGGTGCTGTCGATATGCGACCGCATCTACCTTATTGTCTTTACCACCGCCTCGCTGCTGCTGTTGCTGCTGGGGCGCCTTACAGGGTTTCCAGTGGCCACAGTGTCTGCCATAGTGCTGCCGATATTCATTTCTTTGTTGTTTATTCTGCTTGCGATACGCAGCCGAAAGATATTTGCAGAAAATAATTGTTCATTATTGTTTTGGTTTTTGTACCTTTGCACGCTCGAAATTCTGCCCCTTGGGCTGTTAATTTGTGCACTGATTAGGATATGATAGACTTAAGAGGAAAGAAAATTCTTGTAGCCCAGCCTGCTCCCAAAAGCAATTCACCGTATACAGAACTTGAGGCAAAATACAATCTCAGTTTCGATTTTTGTCCGTTTTTCACGGTCAAACCGGTGTCTGCGCGCAGTTTTAGGGGGCAGCACGTCAACATTCTGGACTATACCGCAATAGTATTCACATCCCGCAGCGTCATAGATTCATTCTTCCACATCTGCGAAGAGATGCGCGTGACCGTGCCCGAGGATATGAAGTATTTCTGCCAGAATCAGCAGATTGCCCTTTATCTGCAGAAGTACATCGTCTATCGCAAGCGCAAGATATTCTTCGGTGACGGCAAGCCGCTGTCTATCGTAGATGCCATCGGCAACAAGCACAAGAACGAGAAGTTCTTGATTGCCAGCACCGACTGCCTGCGCGCCGACCTGGCCAAGGCGTTCGAAAAAGCCGGTTTTGCATATGGCAGCGCAGTGTTTATGAACACCGTGGTGAGCGACATCAAGCACTTGGACCTGTCGGCCTACAGTGCGCTGGTGTTCTACAGCCCGTGCGACGTCCGCTCCCTGCTGGAGAATTTCCCCGATTTCAAGCAGAACGGTATGCTGCTGGCCACCTTCGGCGTTAACACCGCCAAGGCCGCCGAGGCCGCCGGCCTGTCGCTGGAAATTACCGCCCCCACTCCGGAGGCGCCCTCCATCGCCCAGGCTTTATCGCTCTACTGCAGCAAGTTGCAGTAGGGGCTTTGCTTTCTTGCCGCAACATTTTTCCGCCCGCAAACCGCCGCCTATGAAGTTCTCTTTTCCCAAGAAGCAGCATCTGGCGCAGTCGCAGGTAATCGCGGACCTCTCGTCCCGCGGCAACACCGTGTTCAAATACCCCATAAAGGCATATTGGCTGCCGGGCGAGGAATGTTCCCGGTATGCCTTTTCGGTGCCCAAAAAGTCATTTAAACGGGCCGTGAAGCGCAATCTTTTGAAGCGGCGGATGCGCGAAGCGGTACGGCTGAACCAGGGAGAACTTTTAGGCGATTTTGCCGCCGACTTCCTGCTGGTATACATCGCCAAGGAGATTTGCGACTACGCGGCCATCGAAGCCGCCGTGCGGGACATCCTCACTAAAAGCCGGGGCGTATGAAAGGTGCTACCGACACCCTGCGGCCTTTTCACAGGCGTTTGCGGCGCATAGTAAACTGGCCGTTCCTGATGCTCATCAAAGCGTACAAACTGCTGCTCTCGCCCTTTATGGGCCGCAGCTGCCGCTTCACCCCCACCTGCAGCACCTACACCTACGAAGCCATCGAAAAATACGGCATATTCAAAGGGGGCTGGCTGGGCCTGAAGCGCATACTCCGCTGCAACCCATGGGGCGGCAGCGGCTACGACCCTGTGCCATAACATACTGGGGCTCTGCCCCAAACCCCGCCGCGGTATGTGCAGCGAAGTACACGTGGAGACCTCTACGTGGATTTCGCTGCAAGTATTCCTCGTCATCCCCGGCTTTTGCTGCAACGAAATACACCTGACACACCCCACGTATATCTCGCCGCATCCCGTCGCCGCTTCGCACCGGCGGCATTCCGTGGCACTTACCCACTTAACTATCAGCACCTTACAACATCTCGCTTGCGCATTTTTACACAAGCAACATTGCGTAAATCGCTGATAGTCAGTATTGTGCTTGCCACGAGCGCTGCTTCGCTGCGGCGGCAGCTTGCTTCCTGAGGAGCTTCTCTCGCGCCTAACGGCGCTCGCTACGTCCCTCCCGCTATATGACTCCGCGGGTGGAGACATCCTCCGGAAGCAACTGCCGACCTCCGACTACGCGCCGCCCAACTGTTAAAAAACTATCGCAAACGGGCTGGTGCCCCTGGGCATCCGCTACTCAGTGACGGCACGGACGCTTTTTCCTATGAAGCGGTCGGCGTTACCCCAACCGGTCTCTCCTAAACTGACAAAAAAGAACCAGGCATAGCCCGGACTATCCGAAATAAGGGAAGAAGAATAGTAACCACCGTATCGGCCGGAGTCGTAACGTTCGGCTTGCATACGGGAACCAGCGGCTGGCAGGAAGATGCTGTTGCCGTTGGGACCTGTGACGAGTACTCCATTTACTTTGTTTTGGGTAGTCCCTTCCACTGTACAGCAGCGCATCAACTCTGCAAAATCTGCATAGGTTGGCATCCTCCAGTTTGCTCCCCAATTAATGTGCGCTGCGTCATCCTCTGGGTCTAATATGGTCTTCCCGTCGACTTCTCCGTATTCTGGTTTTGTAACATACTTGGAGAATGGGCCAACGTGATTGTCTCCCCTTTCAAACTTATATGACTCCCAATTATAGCCGGTTTTGCCTGCTCTCCAGTTCTTGCACGGTCTGTCCAGCGAATGACCCTCCGTGTAATACGGCTTTGTTTCACCCCAAGCGAAATAATCTCCATATTCTTCCGGCGCAGTCGCCCCAACATTACAGGTAGCCCACTTGAGCCCGGACGGAAGCCCAAGATCAACGTATTGGTACTCGACTACAGGAACACCTTCAAATATCACTTCTGGCAACTCAGTAAGGGAGGCGCGCTTAATGGTCAGTGGCTCAGTGCTTTTTATCTCCATCGTGGCTCCTGCAGTATCCGTAACGACAATAGTGAACCCGCCTGATAACGTAATGGGCGGTAAAGCGATAATGAATGGCGTTGCTTTCTCTTTGCTCAAATGCACGCCTTCTTCGCTAACCAATGTGACTGTCTTTGCCGTTGCATCAGTCAGTTTGATTGCAGGGCTGTCGCTGTCCGAGACGGTCACCTCCGCCTCTCCGCATAGTATCTCACTATTGTTACCGGTTATGCTGATGGACGCAATTGCCATCGCGCCCCGGAGCTGCAGCATCAATCCGCCCAGCACGTTCTTGAACCTAAGTTCAGTATCTGCGGTAGAACTTGTTACGGCTGTCATAGGGTAAGACCCTTTGCCGAAGCTCTCTGCCGCATAGTTCTGCGTTTCGGGGAGAACTATATTTTTGAGAATATATGATCTCTCGCTTCTGACTATGGTGATAATTTCCGAATACGGATAAAAAGCGACATTATTAGATATCTTCTCTCCGGTCACAGATTCTGGGTTTACAATCTCCAATACAGACGCATCCGTCGTTTCGTCCGGCACTTTGGTGACCTCATATTGTAGGTTGGTGGTCCTTCCAGCAAAGATGCTCACCTTGGCCCCTTTGTTCCACGGCACGTTACAATTTGCTTCAGGTAATGTTTCAATATTGTCTTCTATTGTAGCCGTAAAGACCTTTGCGCCGCCGTTATTGCGCTGCTCCAACAACTGGCAACCACTTATGACCAGAGCCGCCAAAAGACAAAGGGTTATTCTTCTTTTCATAGTATATGCCGACTGTATCTGCTTTGCCAAGGTAATAATTCTCTTTCGCAATAGCAAACCCCTTTACAATGCTTGCAATAAGAGGGATAACAAAACAGGGCCGCCCGGGGAGGGTGGCCCTGTTTTGCATTAAATCAGCGGGACTCTACTTCTTGGCAGCTTTTGCGGCAGCCTTGACCTCGCGCCTGCGGTTGAGGTCGTACATAATGGGCGTACCGATAAAGATGGAAGCGTAGGTACCTACAATCACACCGAGGGTCAGTGCAACTGCAAAACCGCGGATACTCTCGCCGCCGAAGATTGCGATGGCAATCAGCACGATGAGGGTGGTGATGGAGGTGTTCAAGGTACGGCTCAACGTTGCATTTACGGCGTCGTTGATATTCTCCTTGAGGGAACGCTTGGGATAGAGGGTCCTGTATTCACGGATACGGTCAAAGATAACCACGTTATCGTTGATGGAGTAACCGATGATGGTAAGGATGGCCGCAATAAAGTTCTGGTCGACGTCCAGGTTGAACGGCAAAATACCGCTGAACAGCGAGAAGAAGCCGATCATAATGAGGGCGTTGTGGGCCAGGGAAGCGACACCGCCGACACCCCAGGTCCAGTTGGTGAACCGCAGGGCGATGTAGGCGAATATTGCGATGAGCGCCAGGATCACCGCGATAACGGCGTCACGCTGCATCTCGCTCGCGATGGATGCATCCACGCGGTCGGAAGAGATGATACCGTTGGGGTTGGTGATGGTGCTAGTGAAATCGTCCTGGGTCATCTGGGTTGCGAAGAAGCCCTTCAAAGCATTGTAGATCTTGCCTTCGATTTCCTTGTCGGTCTCCTGGCTGCGATCGTTTACTTTATATTTGGTAGTAATACGCATCTGGGATGCACCACCGAACTGCTTAACCTCGGGAGCCTCGCCAAACTCTTCGAAAGTAGCTGCACGTACCTGCTCTGCGGTAACCGGCTGGTCAAAGCGGACAACATAGGTACGACCGCCGCTGAAATCAACACCGTAGCTGAAGCCCTTGGTGAAAATGCTTATCAAAGCAATTGCACAGAGGATGCCCGACACGATGTAGGAAATCTTGCGGAGCTTGATGAAGTCGATGTGAGTATTCTTGAGGAAGTTACGGGTTGCGGGGGAATCGAAGCTGATGTCTTTGCCCTTGGCAAGCCTGCGCTCGAATATCAGACGAGGGATAAAGATGGAGGTGAATACAGAAGTGATGATACCGATAACCAGAACGGCTGCAAAACCCTTGACGGGGCCGCTGCCGAAGAAGTAGAGGATTATACCGGTAATCAAGGTGGTCAACTGACCGTCTATGATTGCGGAGTATGCATTCTTGTAACCGTCGCTGATGGCCAGGCGCAGGGACTTGCCGGCGCGAAGCTCCTCTTTGACACGCTCGTATATAATCACGTTGGCATCCACGGCCATACCCATTGTCAACACCAGACCGGCGATACCCGGGAGGGTGAGCACGGCGCCGAAGCTTACCAGTGCGCCGAACAGGAACAGCACGTTGCAGAGCAGTGCGATATCGGCAGCAAAACCAGCGCGGCGATACCACAGCAGCATATAGAGCAGCACGAGCAGGAAGGCGATGGCAAACGAAATCATACCTGCCTTGATGGATGCGCTACCCAGGGACGGGCCCACAACCTGCTCCTGAACGATGCGGGCGGGAGTGCTGAGCTTACCGCTCTTGAGCACGGTGGCAAGGTCTTCGGCCTCTGCCTGAGAGAAGTTGCCGGTGATCTGGCTGCTACCGCCGCTGATCTTGTTCTGTACGTTAGGATATGAATAAACCAGACCGTCCATAACAATGGCGATCTGCTTGCCGATGTTCTGCTCGGTGATGACCTCCCAGCGGGCGCTGCCGGTGGAGTTCATTGTCATACTTACCTCGGCTGCACCGGAAATCTGGCTGTAGTTGACGCGGGCGGAGGTAATAACGCCACCGTCCAGCACGGCACCCTTGCCGGCGTTGCTCTTGAGGGCAACCAGCTCGTAATACTGATCGTTGCCAACATAGGAACTCGGCTTGAAGGTGAGTGCGGGAACAAAGTCGTTGGGGAACTCTACGCTGGTGGTGCGCAGCATACGCATAACGTCTGCTGTGTCACGATAGTGAACAAAGCCCAGGCAAGCGTTGTTGCCGCCGGTCTGCTGCAAGCGACCGAACAGAGGGTTGGCCTTGCGATAGGCCTCCAGCTGCTCGTTCTCGGGAACCTCGGGCTCGGTGAGGTTGTTCAGCAGGCTGTCTTCTACAGCGGGAGCTGCCTCTTCTGCCACCGGAGCCTCAACTGCCTCTTCCTCCTCTGCAACGGGAGCCGAAGCGGCCAGCTTGGCTGCCTCGTCGCGGTTAACCTCCTGCAGGAAAGGCATTATCTCGGAAGCGGTGTAGGTCTGCCAGAACTCCAGCGAAGCGGTACCCTGGAGGAGCTTACGCACACGCTCGGGCTCCTTCACGCCCGGGAGCTCCACGAGGATGCGGCCGGTGCGGGCAATCTTCTGGATGTTGGGCTGTGCCACACCGAACTGGTTGACACGGCGCTCTACAACAGTGTAGGAGTTGTTGATTGCACTCTCGGCCTCCTTGCGGAGAAGCTCGATAATCTCCTCGTTGGTAACCTTGGACTTGTTGGCAACATCGCTGCTGAACTTGTCAAGGTCAATGTCAAAGGAGAGTCTCTGGTTGGGAGCCACCTCGTTCCAGGCATCCTCGAACAGGGAGATGAAGTCGGTGTGAGTCTCTTCTGCGCGGGCACGGGCCAGCGAGAGGGCCTTGTTGAACTCTTCGGTGGTCTTTTCACGTGCGCAGGAACGCACCAGCTCGCCGAGGTCCAACTGCAGCATAACGTTCATACCGCCCTTGAGGTCCAGACCAAGGTTGATTTCCTTCTCCTTTACATCCTTGTATGTGTAGCCGAGATAAACTTTCTCGGTGGATATAGAGTCGATGTACTTGTTGTTTGCCGCCGAAGACACGGAATCCAGGAAAAATGCCTTGTTGAGATCTGACACGAGTTCAAACTCCGGCTTCAGCTGTTCCGCCTCTACTGCCTTCTGTGCATACTTGGCGGCCTTGCGCTCCTGGAGGGCAGTTACCAGCGTGAAAGAGAGCTGGAATGCGCAAGCCAGGGCGATGAGAATTGCCACTAAACGAATGGCGCCTTTACTTTGCATAATTATTGCTATTTATAATTTTTTGATATTTCGCGAAAAATAGTCTGCAAAATTAGTATTTTTTCTTAATATGTGAAGTAATTTGTATTTTTGTTTTTGCTTTACCTACGAAAAACGGGATGAAACATATATTCAAACATCTTCTGCTGGCGGCCTTTGTGCTGGCTTCGCAGACTGTTTCGGGGCAGACGGCCAAGGCTCTGACGGCCAGCGGCGACAAGGCCCGCGACAGCTATAACTTTGCCGCCGCCAAAAGCGACTACACCAAGGCGCTGGAGCGCACCCAGGACTCCACTGAGAGGGTCGTGCTCCTGGAAAAGATAACCTACTGCGAAAACGGCGAGAGTATGCTGCAATATGCCTCCCGCCCCCAGGTGATACAGTCCGTCACCGTGCCCCGCAACCGTTTCTACCTCTATTACAGCCACTTCCCCGATAAATCGTGGCGCAAGAGCGCAGACGGCGCCGTGTTCCTTTACAACGACGATATGGACAAGGTAGTGATGCCCGTCCGCAGCGAATTCGGCACCTACGACTTCCGCTACGCCACCCGCACGGCAGACGACAAATGGAGCCCGCTGATGGATATGGGCGACGGCATTAACAGCGTGGAAGACGAGGCCTACCCTGTGCTTAGCGAAGACGGCAAGAAGCTCTATTTCTCTTCCAAAGGCCTCTACGGAATGGGCGGCTACGATATTTTTGTGAGCGAGTGGGACGAAGCCCGGCAGGAGTGGAGCGTGGCGGAGAACCTGGGGTTCCCGTACTCCTCCCCCTACGACGATTTGCTGTTCTGCAACACTCCGGACGGCAATTTTTCCCTGTTTGCATCCAACCGCGCCTGCGACGCCGACAGCGTGGTTATTTATCTGCTCAAATACGACCCGACCCCCGTCAAGAGCGCGATTGAGTCGGTGGAGCAGGCCCGCGCCATCGCCTCGCTGCGCCCCAGGCCCAATTTCAACCTGGACATAGACGAAAGCCAGTTCTCGCATACAATGTACGACGAGGATTCCTTCGCACAATATTTCAATCTGGTGGGACGCTACTCTGCGGTGCGGGATTCCATCCGCGCCCTGCAGAGCAACCTGGCCGCCAGCCGCGATGCCTACGCGGCAAGCGAAGATGACGACCGCAAGGCCATCGCCCGCGACATAGAATCGGCCGAATATTATATAATGCGTCTCCAGGGGCGCCTGGGCGATATTTCCGCCGAAATTCAGGCGGTGGAAATGGACTTTTTGCTGCGCGGCGAAGAAATCAACACCGAAGAGTTGGAGCAGGCCGCGCTGCAGGCATCGCTCTCCTCCACCGGGAGCGCCGCGGCGGCGCCGCAATACACCTTCGTGCAGCGCACAATGGGCCAGACGCCCGATTTTGACTTCGCCCAGCCGGAGGTCAAGGTCGATATGACCTTCAAAGTGCTGGACGAATCGGTGCTTATTACCGACTTCCAACTGCCGGACCGCCTGGTCTACCAGATTCAGCTGGCAGCTACCGTCAACCGCCTGGACGCCGGCCGCCTCAAGGGGCTCAGCCCCGCCTTCGAAACGCGCAGCGGCAACAAATATGTCTACCGAGTAGGCCTGTTTGACACCTTTGCCGAGGCCAACAAACACCTGTCCACCGTCAAAAAGAAAGGATTCTCCTCCGCCTCCGTAGTGGCTTTTGACTCCGGCAGCAGCGTTAACATTAAGAACGCCCGCAGCCTGGAGACCAAGCGCAAGGAGACCCAGAAATACCGCGTTCTGTTCACCGATTATCCCGAGGGTATCCCGGCCGACGTGCTCAAGGCGGTGCGTGCCGCCACCAACGCCGATATCGCCCGCGGGAGTGAGGGGAGCCGCGTAATATACTTCATCGCCCCGCTGGACCGCGCCGCAGCCGACAAGGTGCGCGCCGCAGCCCTGGCCGCCGGTGGCGAAGGCATTGTTGTTGAACCTATTAAATAAAAAAATATGGGACCTATCATCATCCTCATTATTGTCGGACTCATTTTGTTGCTGGTTGAGACGCTGCTCATTCCCGGTTTTGCCGTAACCGGCATCCTGGGGCTCATCTCTATGGCGGCGGCCTGCTGGCTGGCTTTCACTACCATTGGCAGCACCGCGGGAATAATAGTAACGGTGGTTTGCATACTGCTCTCTGCGCTGCTGCTGGTTCTGGTGCTGCGCTCCTCCACCTGGAAAAAGGTCACCCTTGAAACCAGCATAGACGAGGCTGTGGATGTAAAGCCGGAACAGAAGGGCATCTCCGCGGGCGACACCGCTGTGGCAACTACCCGCCTGGCCCCCATCGGAATGATCCGGTTCGAAGACGGCCGCAAGGTTGAGGCCGCCTCGGTAGAAGGGCTCGTAAACCCCGGCACCAAGGTGGTTGTCGACTCCATCGAAGCAGAAAAAATATTTGTTAAAAAAGTAAAATAATGACCCCTATGACTTTTGTTTGGATCGGAGTAGGATTTATTCTCCTGCTTCTGTTGCTCTGGCTCTTCCCCGTTACGCTGTGGTTCCAGGCCCTTATTTCCGGAGCCCGCGTCTCCCTGATCCAGCTCATTCTGATGCGCTGGCGGAAAGTTCCCCCGGGAACCATCGTGGCCGCTATGATTGCCGGCACCAAGGCCGGCCTCAAGCTGAACGCCAACGAACTGGAGGCCCACTACCTGGCCAAGGGACACGTTGCCCGCGTGGTAAACGCCCTCATAAGCGCCGACAAGGCCAACATCGCCCTCGATTTCAAGAAGGCCGCCGCCATTGACCTGGCGGGCCGCGACGTGTTCGAAGCGGTGCAGATGTCGGTGAACCCCAAAGTCATCACAACTCCGCCCGTATCGGCGGTTGCTAAGGACGGTATCCAGCTTATCGCGACCGCCCGCGTCACCGTGCGCACCAACATCCACCAGCTGGTGGGAGGTGCGGGAGAAGAAACCGTGCTCGCCCGCGTGGGTGAAGGTATCGTCTCCAGCATCGGTAGCGCTGAGAGCCACAAAGAGGTTCTCGAGAACCCCGACAGCATCTCCAAGGTGGTGCTCAGCAAGGGTTTGGACGCAGGCACCGCATTCGAAATTCTCTCCATCGACATCGCGGATGTAGATGTGGGCAAGAACATCGGCGCCGTGCTGCAGATGGACCAGGCCAACGCCGACAAGAACATCGCCCAGGCCCGCGCCGAGGAGCGCAGAGCCATGGCGGTAGCCCAGGAGCAGGCAATGAAGGCCAAGGCCCAGGAGGCCCGCGCAAAGGTTATCGAAGCCGAAGCCGAAGTGCCCCTGGCAATGGCCGAAGCCTTCCGCAAAGGCAACCTCGGTATTATGGACTACTACAAATTCCAGAACATCCAGGCCGACACCGAAATGCGCGGCAACATCGCCAAGAAGTAGTTGCCCGCCGTGGCAGCAAAAATGCTGTCCCACAGCTATTTAACCAAAGTCGCTTGCGTAAAAATACGCAAGCGACTTTGTGTATTGCGCTGATAAACAGCGGTAATGGTGCCACGGAGGCAGGAACCCTACTCGATATTCTTCCGGAGCAGGTTGTTGATGTTGACCTGGTCGGCAATCACTTTGTGGAGGTTCTCCACGGGGATGCGGTCCTGGGTCATTGTGTCGCGGTAGCGCACGGTAACGGTGTTGTCGGCGAGGGTGTCGTGGTCCACGGTGACGCAGATCGGGGTGCCGATGGCATCCTGGCGGCGGTAGCGGCGGCCGATGGAGTCCTTTTCGTCGTACTGGCAATTGAAATCCACGCGCAGGCTGTGCAGAATCTCACGGGCCTTCTCAGGCAGGCCGTCCTTCTTGACCAGCGGCAGGATAGCGGCCTTGACAGGTGCCAGAGCCGGCGGCAGCGACATTACCACGCGCTTCTCGCCGCCCTCAAGATCTTCCTCGTGATAGGAAGAAGAGAGCACTGCAAGCACGGTG
>JAFZYD010000052.1 GCA_017616475.1 Bacteroidales bacterium | reverse complement strand
CGCCCTGCGGCTCAAGGGATATATGGCCTTCGCAAGTTCCCTCAAAGGTGTGCAGATCGCCGTCTTCTATGAGCGCAATCACGCAGCGGAAGCGGGCGGTGCGCTTTTCGAAGGGGATTCCCTCCAGCTCCTTGAGCAACTTGACCACGTTCTGCGCCGGGTTTTTTGGGAGGCCGGCATAGCGGGCGCTGTAAACTCCAGGGGCGCCGTCCAGGTAATCTACCTCAAGACCAGTGTCGTCTGCAAAACAGCTCTTGCCGAACTTATCCCAAATGAACTGCGCCTTTTCCACGGCGTTCTCCGGGATGGTCTCGTGCGTCTCCGGGATGTCGCCGTCGTAGCCGAGCTCGGCAGGGGTTATTATGTGATACCCGTCGCCAAGCTTTCCGGCAATCTCTATCACCTTATTGTGGTTCGCCGTCGCGAAAACTATATCGGTCTTTTTCATATCGACAAAGATACACAATTTACAATCTAGATTGATTATCTTTGTACACCTAAACGCCATTGAACCATGTATTCACTCAAGGAGTTGGACGCGATTGTGTCGCGTGCCGTGAACAATCTCAAGTTTGTAAAGGATCCGGAGGGGCTGTACGAGCCGCTGGAGTATATGATGTCCATCGGGGGCAAGCGGCTGCGGCCGCGGCTGTGCCTTACCGCCTTCAATCTGTTCAGCGACAATATTGACAAGCAGATTGTTTCGCCCTCGCTGGCGCTGGAGATTTTCCACACCTTCACCCTGCTGCACGACGACATTATGGACCGCGCCGACACCCGCCGCGGGCAGCCTACAGTGTGCCGCAAGTGGAACGACAACGTGGCCATCCTTTCCGGCGACGTGATGTGCATCCTGGCCTATAAATATCTCACGGAGTACACCGGGCCCAACTTGCAGCAGGCGCTGGAGCTCTTTATCCGCACCGGAGCGGAGGTGTGCGAAGGGCAGCAATACGATATGGAGTTCGAGACTATGCCCGCCGTGACGCAGGAGGAATACCTGCATATGATTGGCCTCAAGACCGCCGCCCTCATTGCCTGCTCTGCAAAGATGGGCGCCGTGATTGCCGGTGCGCCGCAGGCGATGGCCGATGCGCTGTACGATTTCGGCTGGCAGATTGGCCTGGCGTTCCAGATTTGCGACGATTACCTGGACACTTTCGGCGACGAAAATGTGTTCGGCAAGAAGATAGGCGGCGATATTATGGTGGGCAAGCGCACATGGCTGCTGGTGGAGGCGTTCAAACGCACCTTCGGCGAAAGCCGCCGCGAATTGGAGCGGATAATGGCGATGGACGCTTCGCAGGCCCGCGAAAAGATTTCCCAGATGCAGCAGATGTACGTCCGGCTCGGCATAAAGGACGACGCCGACGCAGCCATAGAGCACTACCACGCCGAGGCGCTGGGGCGCCTGCAAGGCAAGGGCTTTTCCGACAGTCAAATAAAGCAGATGGCCGATTTTGCCGCCACCCTGGTTCACCGCAGAGACTAACCGCTATGCCAGATCAGTTGGAGATAATGGCCCCCGCGGGCAATTTCGAGTGCCTTACCGCCGCCATACAGGGCGGGGCCAACTCGGTCTATTTTGGTGTGGGCCAGCTGAATATGCGCTCGCACTCCGCCAATAACTTTGCTATGGAAGATTTGCAGCAGGTGTGCGACATCTGCCGCGCGGCTGGCATCAAGAGCTATCTGACAGTCAACATCACCTTCTATAATGAGGATCTGGAGGCGATGCAGCAGCTGCTTGTTGCGGCGAAGAAAGCCGGGGTTACGGCCGTTATCGCCTCCGATATGGCGGCCATCCTGGAGGCCCGCCGGCTGGGCATCGAGGTGCATATCTCCACCCAGCTGAGCATCTCAAACATCGAAAGCCTGCGCTTCTACGCGCAGTTCGCGGACGTGATTGTGCTGGCCCGCGAGCTCACCCTGCCACAGGTCAAAGAAATCCACGAAGCCATTGTGCGCGAGGGCATCAAAGGGCCCGGCGGCGAACTGATCCGGCTGGAATTGTTCTGCCACGGAGCGTTGTGTATGGCCGTTTCGGGCAAGTGCTACCTGTCGCTGCACGCCCACAACGCCAGCGCCAACCGCGGTAGCTGCTACCAGGTGTGCCGCCGCAGCTACGTGGTCACCGATCGCGACGACGGCAACGAACTGGAAATAGACAACAAGTACATTATGTCGCCCAAGGACCTCTGCACCATAGAGTTTATGGACCGGATAATAGACGCCGGCGTAAAGGTCTTCAAGATTGAGGGGCGCGCCCGCAGCGGCGAATATGTCAAGACCGCCTCCCGCGCCTATCGCGACGCAGCCGACGCCGTGCTGGCGGGCACCTACAACGCCGGGCTGGGTGCCGAACTCAAGGCCCGCCTGGCCACCGTGTTCAACCGCGGCTTCTGGGACGGATACTATCTGGGCGCCAAGATGGGGCAGTGGAGCGACGTCTACGGCAACAAGGCGACCCGCACCAAACAGTATATCGGCAAGATTACAAACTGGTTCGAGAAGCTGGGAGTGGCCGAGGTGCAGATAGAGACTGGCGAAATTTCCGTGGGTGACCCGGTACTCATCACCGGCCCGACCACCGGCGTGCTCGAATTCAACGTCCCGGAGATTCGGGTGGACCTCAAAAGCGTCCAGACCGCACGCAAGGGCGACTTGTGCTCCATCCCCTGCGCCACCAAACTCCGCCGCAGCGACAAAATCTTTTTGTTCCGAGAGCGGGACGATATTTTGTAAACATCTGATTTTGTGATACTTATCTCCTTGGCGTCCGCCCTCGACCCCCGGCGGGAGGGGCGAGCGCGGGTCGTTGTGCGCTATTATGCTGATTTGCTGCACGTTACAAAAAACCAACCCGCGCTCGCTGCTGGAGAATTCAGATGACTGCTTGAATAATGGGAAATATTTGCTAAATTTGAAAAGAGGAAGCATCAATTGCCCTCCCCGTGTTTTCCGCGGGGGGGGGGGTAATTTGCTAATAGACAATCACTTATAAAAACATATCGCTATGAAAAAGATTCTTTCGTTTATGATGGTGGCCGTGCTGGCGTTGGCGTTGGCCGGCTGCGACAAGTACGACGACAGCGAGCTGCAGCGCCGCGTGGGCGAGTTGGAGAAATCGATGACTCAGCTGTTGAACTACCAGGCACTGCTCCAGAAACTCTCCGCCGGCAACACTGTAACATCTTATGCGACTACTTCCGACGGGTACAAGCTGACCTTCAGCGACGGTAAATCCATTGAGTTCAGCGCAAAGGGGCCCAAGGGTGATCCCGGTGATCCCGGAGACCCCGGCACGCCCGGCAAGGACGGCAAAACACCTCAGTTCAAGATTGAAAACGAGACCTGGAAGGTTAGCTACGACGGCACAACCTGGGACAATGTCGGTAGCGCAATTGACCGCAGCCTCATCAAGGACATCAAGCCCAATGATGCCGGCGACACCTTGCTCATTACCCTTGCCGACGGCACCGTGATACCGGTTGTCTATGGCGAGAAAGAGAAATTCGGTTTTGAAATAGCCAGCGGCCGCCGCTGCTTCAGTGTTCTGGAAAGTCTGGAGACCATACAGTCCAGAACCTTGACGATTCCGTATGTCCTTACAGGAGATATCAAAAATCCGGATGATGTAGAGATAGAGACAAGAGTCTCTTCGTATCACGATATTGTGTCTGGCTATAACCATATAAAGGTACAAAAGACAGATGCAAAGAGCGGAAACCTTCGCGTGCAAATGGGCTGGGATAACGAAGGGGCCAAATGGGACGGCGGCGAATTCTACTACGAGTACCCCGAGTTGGTTTTGGATGTCACCGCACATTTCCCCGACGGGACATCTTCATACAAAAAACTCTATATAATCGGGTATCAGTTTTATATGGAAACAGATGAAGATCAGTGGGAGTATGCGTACGTAACGGATTATGACCCGGTGGCAAAAATGCCTGCCATACACCTGCCCAGAGAAGCCGGCGAATTCACAATGATAATGCGGGTGGGAACAACCTCATATAGCAGCGAGTACTTCCTGCCGTATTATGATGGAACCCCCTTTAAAACATATCCCTTTGCCGATGTTTTCTACGAGGTTCGCCGAGAGGCCGACAATAATGGTTATTTTGTGTCCGTGGCAGAAAACCAAGAGGCGACTGTCGTAGGCGACACCAATTGGTGGGGAGCGGAATATAGGGTCCAGATCAAGTATACAAGAAATGCCCTGGGGAAGGAGCGTTATAATAATCTGCAATTCTGGAAGAGGGAAAGTGCCACCAGCGCCGGTGGCCTTACCCGCATCAGGGTTTACCAGGCAGCTGAATAATCTCCACCACCGTGGCTGACTCCCCGTCCACTTTGAACCGGACGTTGTACCGGCCGTAGGACATTCCCCAGACCTTTTCGGGGTCGGAGTCGTATGAGACGCGGGGGTCCAGCTCCAATAGCTGTGTAATTTGCGAGAGGGTATCGGCATCGATGCCCTCTCCGCTTTTTATGGCGTCGGCCACTCCCGGGGCGAACTCCACCTGCAGCCGGTGGCCCTTGGTGGGCCCGGTGTAGCCGTCGCGCGCTTCGGCGATGCAATCTGCATAAGGAATATACGGCTTGATGTCGAAGATGGGGGTGCCGTCCACAAGGTCGGCGCCGGCCACGTGCAGCACCACGCCGTCGTTGCAATCAACACGCACCAGCCGAACCGCCGACATCGCCAGTGAATTGGGCCTGAAGGGCGACCGGGAGGCGAAAACGCCTATGCGGGTGTTGCCGCCCAGCCGCGGTGGCCGCACCGTGAGATTGCCGTCCCAAGGCGCCTGGCTAAAGCCCCAAATAAGCCAGATGTGGGAGAATCCTTCCAGGCCGCGGACGGCGTCCGGCAGGGCGAAATCGGGTTCGAAAACCACCTCCGCCGGGCAGTCCGGGGCAAGGCCGCTTTGGCGCGGCACTCCGAACTTCTCGGGGAACGGCGTGCGGATGTGTGCTATGGGCTCTATTTGCATATCGGAAACAAAGATAATCTTTTGTGCAAAACGTGTTGATATTCTTAAAATTATTTCTATCTTTGCAGCCCGCAAAAAATGCGGTTAACATATTTAAATAAAAGATTAATAACTTTTTATGCCGACAATTCAACAATTAGTTCGCAAAGGTCGCGAGGTTATCGTAGAGAAAAGCAAATCTCGCGCGCTGGATGCATGCCCTCAGAGGCGCGGCGTATGCGTACGTGTTTACACCACTACGCCCAAGAAACCTAACTCAGCAATGCGTAAGGTTGCACGTGTACGTCTCACCAATCAGAAAGAGGTCAATGCATACATTCCCGGTGAGGG
>JAFZYD010000008.1 GCA_017616475.1 Bacteroidales bacterium | reverse complement strand
CTCGTACTCTCTAAAGTACTACTTATTTCATAAGTAACTCTTTGAGTGATTCTTGTTCTGAAATTGCAGTCCCTAATATTTCTATTACAGACTTATCTAATTTCTTTACCTCGTTATCTCTCTCAAGATTTCAATCAACTTTCCCCCCTCTTTCGAAAGGGACTGCAAAGGTAAATAACTTTTCATTTCTACCAAATTTTTGTACAAGAATTTTTAAAAAATATCTAAAAGCCGCGTTTTATGCCTATCTTTGGTCACTTTTAATTCTAAAAAAAGCATATATGGAGGAGGAAAAACTTAAAACCTCGCTTCCCGAGAACGCATACCGGAAGCTCGAAGAGGGCGAGGAGTACACCCCGCTGATGTCTCCAAAGAAAAAGTATCCCGAAGCCACGGTTTGGTCGGTGACACTTGGCATATTGATGACCGTCATCTTCTCTGCCGCGGCGGCATATCTGGGGCTCAAGGTGGGCCAGGTGTTCGAGGCGGCCATTCCCATAGCCATCCTGGCCGTGGGCCTGAGCAGCGCCTTCAAAAAGAGCAACGCCCTTGGCCAGAACGTCATTATCCAGTCGATTGGCGCCTGCAGCGGCGTGATTGTGGCCGGCGCCGTGTTCACGCTGCCCGCCATCTACATCCTGGGGCTGGACGTGAATTTCGTGCAGATGTTCCTCAGTTCGCTGCTGGGCGGTATGCTCGGCATACTGTTCCTGATTCCTTTCAGGAAATTTTTTGTAAAGGAGCAGCACGGCGAATATCCTTTCCCCGAGGCAACTGCCACAACCCAGGTGCTGGTGAGCGGCGAGAGCGGCGGCAAGAGTTTCAAGACCCTGCTCACGGCCGGCCTCATTGGCGGTATCTACGATTTCGTGGTGTCGACCTTCGGCGCCTGGACAGAGACCCTCACTACCACGGTGACCCGCTGGGGACAGGTGCTTGCCGACAAGGCCAAAGTGGTGCTTAAGATAAACACCGGCGCAGCCGTCCTGGGCCTCGGTTACATAGTCGGCCTCAAATACGCATTTATTATATGCTGCGGCTCGCTGCTGGTATGGCTGGTTGCAATTCCTCTGCTGGGCAATTTCTGCGGCGGCGTGGATTTTTTGGGTATGAGTTTTTCCGACGCCATAGCCCAGATGTCCGCCGATGAGATATTCCGCACCTACGCCCGCCAGATAGGCATCGGCGGTATTGCCACCGCCGGCATAATAGGCATAATAAAGCAGGCCGGTGTAATCAAAAGCGCAGTAGGCCTGGCTGCGGGGGAATTCCGCAAGAAGAGCGGCAGAGAGGCAGAGGTAGAGCGCACTCAAAAAGACCTGCCAATGAAAACCGTTGTGTTCGGCATCATACTGGTGCTGCTGGCGGTGTTCGCATTCTTCGCCTTTGGCGGCATAGTAAATAATGTATGGCAGGCGCTGGTAGGCCTGCTTATTGTGGCTGTCATAGCATTCCTCTTTACCACCGTGGCTGCGAATGCCATAGCCATTGTAGGCACCAACCCGGTGAGCGGTATGACCATAATGACGCTTATAATCACGGCGCTGGTGCTGGTAGCCTGCGGCCTCAAGGGAAATTCCGGTATGGTAGCGGCGCTGCTTATTGGCGGCGTTGTCTGCACCGCCCTCTCCACGGCCGGCGGCTTCATCACCGACCTTAAGATAGGTTACTGGATAGGCACCACCCCGGCAAAGCAGGAGGGTTGGAAGTTCGTGGGCGTGCTGGTGGCTGCGGCAACCGTGGCCGGCGTGGTAATACTGCTCAACAAGACCTACGGTTTCACCGGGCCCGACGCGCTGGTAGCGCCCCAGGCAAACGCTATGGCGGCCGTGATCCAACCTATGATGGAAGGCGGCAGCGCCCCCTGGCTGATGTATGGCATAGGCGCGATAATCGCCATACTTCTAACCATCTTCAAGGTGCCCGCCCTCGCCTTCTGTCTGGGTATGTTCATTCCCATCGACCTCAACCTGCCGCTTCTGGTGGGCGGTGCCATCAGCTGGTTCGTGGGTTCCCGCAGCAAAGACAAGGCAGTCAATGCCGCACGGCAGGAAAAAGGCACCCTTATCGCCTCCGGCTTTATTGCGGGCGGCGCCCTGATGGGCGTGGTTAGCGCCATCCTCAAGTTCGCAAAGGTCGACTGGTTCCTGAGCGGCTGGAATGCAACCTACGGAGAGATAATCGCCATAGTTCCGTACCTCCTTATTATTATATATATGGTTTGTTCGTCACTCAAAGCTAAACCCGAACAATAATGGAAAAGATACTTGACAAGTTTTTAAGATACGTGTCGTTTGACACCCAGTCTAACGAAGAGAGCCCCAGCCAGCCCTCCACCGACAAGCAGCTCAAACTGCTGGCACAACTGCGCGACGAACTGCAGCAGTTGGGAATCGATGCGTCGCTGGACGAATTCGGCTATGTGATGGCCTCCATCCCCGCCAATACCGACAAGAAGATTCCGCGTCTGGGCTTCATTGCCCACGTTGACACCAGCCCGGACGCCCCCGGATGCAACATCAAGCCCCAGATTGTGAAGAACTACGACGGCGGCGACATCGCCCTCAACCGGGAGAAGAGCCTGAAAGTGAGCGAGTTCCCGGAGATGGCGCAGTACAAGGGCCAGACCATAATAACCACGGACGGCACCACCCTGCTGGGCGCCGACGACAAGGCGGGCGTGGCGGAGATTATGTGCGCCGCGGAGTATATCGTTAACCACCCCGAGTTCAAGCACGGCGAAATAAAGATTGCCTTTACCCCGGACGAAGAGATTGGCCGCGGCGTGGTTAAGTTCGACGTGGCCCGCTTCGGCGCGGACTTTGGCTACACTATGGACGGCGGCGCTATTGGCGAGCTGGAATATGAGAATTTCAACGCTGCCAGCGCCAAGATTCACGTTGCCGGCCGCAACATCCACCCCGGCTACGCCAAAGGCAAGATGATTAACGCCTGTCTGGTGGCTGCGGAGCTCAACGGCCTGCTGCCGGTTGAGCAGCGCCCGGAATATACCGAAGGCTACGAGGGCTTCATACACCTGATAAGTTTCAAGGGCGTTGTGGAGGAGGCCGACCTGGCCTACATAATCCGCGACCACGACGCTGCCAAGCTGGAGGTCAAGAAGGCCCTGGTTCAGGACGCCGTGGATTTCATCAACAAGAAATACGGCAACATTGTCTCGGCCGACATCCGCGACCAGTACCGCAATATGCGCGAGCAGGTGGAGCCGCACTTCCACGTGGTGAAAAACGCAATGAAGGCTATGGAGATGGCCGGCGTCAAGCCCAAGGTGCAACCCATACGCGGCGGCACGGACGGCGCCAACCTGTCGTTTATGGGCCTCCCCTGCCCCAACATTTTTGCGGGCGGCCACAATTTCCACGGCAAGCTCGAATTCGTGCCGCTGGAGAGTATGGAAAAGGCCTGCGAAGTGATTCTGAACATCATAAAGATTTACGCAGAGAGCTAAATTATGACCAAGCGATTGGTACTGACGGCGGCTCTTTGCGCCGCAATGCTGACCTCCTGCCGGAGCGCCCGCACCGCCCGTGTGCAAGCAGCTGCTACCGAGCCGGATACAGTTTTTACAATTACCCTGCTGGGCGACGAGTGCACCTTTGCAGACCATGCGGTGTACGGGTTCTACGTCCCTTCCACGGCAGAGCAGATACGCGGAATAATGGTGTTCCAGCACGGCTGCAGCCAGGAGGAATGGGGAATAAGCCGCAACAGCGACGTACAGTACCAGGCCTTTGCCCGCAAGTGGGACCTCGCCATTCTGGAAACCAACATTTTCGGTCTGTGCGACGTGTGGGCATTCCCGGAGCGCGGCAGTTATGCCGCTATGTTGCTGGCGCTTAACAAAGCCGCCTTCCAGTGCAACCGCCGGGAACTTGTAAGTGCACCGTGGCTCGTATGGGGCCACTCCGGCGGCGGTTACTGGGTTCTGGAAATGCTGCACAAGCACCCGGAAAAGCTTATAGCTGCCATTTGTTATTCCGCAGCGTGGGACCCCCGCTGGGATTATCTCCCTGTCGCCTATGATGTGCCCATCTTGTTCCGCCACGCGGGGCCCGGGGAGGGCGCCGACGGCATCCCCGCCACAGCCCGCCACAGTTTTGCCGACCTCCGCGCCGGCGGCTCCCCTGCATCCATCGCCTATACGAAAGGCCAGACCCACAACCATAGCTATATGCGCACCATAACCGTCCCGTTCTGGGAGGCGGCCCTGAAACAGCGCCTCGCCCCGGACGGTTCCCTGCGCCCGCTGGACCCCGGCAAAACCTTTCTTGGCGACACCGTCACCTTCCAAATATTCCCGGAAGCCGGCTATGAGGGGGACAAGAGCGCCCTCTGCCGCCTGCCGGACGAAGCATCGGCCCGCGCCTGGAGCCAGTTCGCTTCGGAGGGCCGCTGCACCGACACTACGCCGCCCGATGCGCCCTTCCTTATAAAAGTCAAGGCCGATGGCGAAGATTTGATTGTCACTTGGAGGGCAGAGGCGGACCTGGAGTCGGGCATAGGCAACTTCAACATTTATAAAGACGGAGCCCTGGCGGGCCGCGTGCCTGAATCCGGGCTGTATCAGACTTTTGATGTAAACGGCGACAACGCCATCCCCGCGACACCTGCGCCAATGGAGTTCCGGCTGCCGGGCGCTGCCTCACAACGGGCTGCCATACAAGTGGAAACCGTGAACCGCGACGGCCTGGCCTCCCCAAAAGTAGAATTTTTATACCAACCTTATATTCTATGAAAAAATGGTTTTTAGTTACACGGCCGTGGTCGTTCGTGGTGTCTGCAACGCCGGTAATTGCAACCACCCTGTTTTTGATGTACAAATATTCCGGCGGCGCCATTGACTGGCTCAACGCTGCCCTGGCACTCATCGGCATAATTTTGTTTCACGCAGCCGGCAATGTGCACAGCGATTACTACGACTACAAAACCGGCATAGACAGCAAGGACGCTTTCTGCATCCAGAATCTGGTGAGCGGGGAATACACCCCCAAACAATACCGCAACCTGTCGTGGATTCTGTTTGCGGCCGGCATCATCGTGGGGATCCTGCTGACGCTCCGCAGCGGCTGGCCGTTGCTGGTGATTGGCGGCCTGGGCTTTTTGCTGACCCTTATTTACCCCTGGACAAAGTTCCACGCCCTCGGCGATTTGGATATATTCTTGATTTTTGGCGTGCTGCCTATGCTGGGCACATCCTATGTGGCTTTGGGCCATATAGATTGGAGCACCCTGCTGCTCAGCGTCCCCGTGGGCTTTGTAACCGTGGCCGTGCTACACTCCAACAATACCCGCGACATACCCACCGACAGTGGTGCCGGGGCAAAGAGTTTTGCGGCCGTAATAGGCCTGAAAGCCTCCGCCTGGTGGTATATCATTTTGATTACAGTACCCTGCCTCTACACCATTGTGGCTGTACTTTGCGGCGCCTTCCCCTGGTGGTGCCTGCTCATTCTCCTATCGCTGCCAATAGTAATCGGCAACGTAAAACAAGCCCTGCGCTACAGGGCCGACGGCCTCAAGGCCTTCACCCAGCTGGACCTGATGACCGCCAAACTGCAGATGGTGTCGGGCGGGTTGCTCTGCCTCGGCTTTTTACTGGGCGCCCTTATCTAAATGACCGCCAGGACCTCAACAGCCCGCATAGTGGCCTCCGCACTGGTGGCCGCGGCGCTGTGGTTTGTTATGTTCAGCCCGTGGACGGCGCCGCACGTCCCGTTCTGGGGTGCGATGGCCGTCAGCAGCGCGCTTCTGCTGGTTCTGGCCTTCACGCTGTTCCCCGGTTGGTGGCGTTCTCACCGCCTTACCGCAGGCCAGATTGGCCTCGGCATTGCCATCGCCGCCTTTATGTGGGGCGTTTTCTGGCTGGGTGACAAGCTCTCCGCTCTTATGTTCTCCTTTGCCCGGCCGCAGGTAGACAGCATCTACGCCCTCAAGACCGGCGCCGATAAATGGCTTCTGGCGGCCCAGTTGCTGCTGCTCACCGGTCCGGCAGAAGAAATTTTCTGGCGCGGCTGCCTTCAGAAGGCCATCGGAGATCGTTTGTCAGCGGGCCGTGACGTCCACAGGGCGCGCCTTTGGGCTGCAATCATAACCCTGGCCGTCTATACCCTCATCCATATTTGGTCCTTCAACTTTATGCTGATTATGGCCGCCCTGGTGGCGGGGGCCGTGTGGGGGCTGCTGTATTATCTCAAGCCGGAGTGGCTGCCGGCGCTGGTGGTGTCGCACGCCGTTTGGGACGCCGCCGTTTTTGTTGTAATTCCAATCCTTTAAAATATGAAACGTCTTTTATTCATATCAATTTGCGCCATTATGACTGTTGCTTGCAATACCGATAGCGGCTACATTAAAAAGCCGCGCGTTAAGACCGACCATTACACACCGGAGGTTATGCGCCTTATGGGGGCGGTGAGCGACCCTCAGCCCTCGCCCGACGGAAGCAAGATTCTGTATGGTGTGACCTATACCAGCATAGAGGAGAACCGCTCCTGCAGGCAGCTGTTCGTTATGAACGCAGACGGCAGCGACCCGGTACAGATTACCAAATCGCCCACCAGCATAAGCAACGCCCGCTGGATAGAAGACGGGGACAAGATGGTTTATCTGACTGCAGGCCAGATGTACGTCTGCGGCGCGGACGGCTCCAAGGCCCGCAAAATAAGCAAGGTGGAGCGCGGAATTGGTGAGTTCAAACTGTCGCCGGACGGCACCAAGGTGCTCTATACCAGCGATTTCAAGAATTACACCGCCCCCACCGACCGCTACCCGGACCTCAAGAGGGCAAACGTGCGCACCATAGACAATTTGATGTACCGCCACTGGGACCATTTTGTGGAGTATGTGCCGCACACCTACATCGCATCGTTCAAGCCCGACAAACTGGGCAAGGGGGTGGATATCCTGGACGGCGAGCCCTTTGAACTGCCCACCGAGCCGTGGAGCGGCCTGGAGCAGCTTTCCTGGAGCCCGGACGGCAAGTACATAGCTTACTCCTGCCGCAAACTCACCGGCCGCGAATATGCATTCTCCACAAACACAGATATTTACCTGTACGATGTAGCCTCCCGCAAGTGCGAGAATCTCACCGAAGGGATGCCGGGCTACGACACCGACCCTGTGTTCTCCCCGGACGGCAGCCGCATCGCCTGGCTCAGTATGGAGCGCGGCGGCTATGAGGCGGACCGCGTGCGCTTGTTCGTGATGGACCTGGCGACCCGCGCCCGCCGCGAGCTCACCGCCAATTTCACATATAATGCAGAAAGTCCCGCGTGGAGCCCGGACGGCGGCAGCGTTTGGTTCGCGGCCACAGTGGAGGGGCTCGGCCAAATTTGGAAGGCCGACCTTGCCACCGGCGCCCTGAACCGCGTCACCCCGGAGAATGAGTGGTTCGACTTCGGCGGCCCCGTCTTTACCAAAGATGAGTTTGGAGGCGATATGATTGTAACCACCAACGTATCTATGCTGCGCCCCGCAGAAATTGTGAAGGTGAACCCCGCTGACGGCAGCTGGATCCAGCTAACCCACGAAAACGACGAGATACTCTCGCAGTTGGAAGAAATCAAGGTTGAGGACCGATGGCTGCCCACCACCGACGGCGGCAAAATGCTCACCTGGGTGCTCTACCCGCCCAAGTTCAATCCTTCCAAGGTTTATCCCTCCATTCTGGTGTGCCTGGGCGGGCCGCAGAGCTGCTTCAGCCAGAGTTGGTCCACCCGCTGGAACTACCGCCTGATGGCGTCGCAGGGCTACATTGTGGTACTCCCCAACCGCCACGGAACCACCGGTTTCGGGCAGGCCTGGTGCGAGCAGATTTCGGGCGACTACCCCGGCCAGAATATGCAGGACTACTTTACCGCGGCCGACGCCCTCAAGGCGGAGCCCTACGTGGGCAAGATGGCCGCCATCGGCGCCAGCTACGGCGGTTATTCGGTGTACAACCTGGCGGGCATCCACCAGGGGCGCTTTTCTGCCTTCATAGCCCACTGCGGCATCTTTAACCAGGACCATATGTATATGGAAACAGAAGAGATGTGGTTCCCGGACTGGGACAACGGCGGCGTGGCACAGCCCTATGCCAAGCAGAGCGGCGCTCCTTGGAGCGACAACCCTGTTGCCAAACGCCACTACGCCAATTCACCTCACTTGAAGGTGAAGAATTGGGACACCCCCATTATGGTGATTCACGGCGAAAAGGACTTCCGCGTGCCCTACGACCAGGGTATGGCGGCCTTCAATGCCGCCCAGATGATGGGCGTGGAGAGCAAGATGCTCCTCTTCCCGGAAGAAAACCACTGGGTTCTCAAGCCGCAGAACTGCGTATACTGGCACCGCGAAGTCTTCGACTGGCTGGACCGCTGGTGCAAGTAGTCTATTATTGGAACGAGCTTCCTCCCACGAACTCGCGAAGCAGACTGGTGGTGGGTATTTCCTTGTCCGATACGGGAATAAAGTAGCGGATGAACTTTAGCAGGCGGTGCGCCTCGCTGTACTCGGGCCGGTTTTTGGGCACCGTGTGCAGTATCTGCTCCGCGTGGTTGCGCAGCACCGCGAACTCAATAAGATAGGCACTGTTGAACATCACGTCAGCCTGTTCCTGGAACGGATAAATCCATTTTTCTTCGGCATCGCGCACGCTGGGCCACTGGCGTATGGTCTCTACGGCAGTGAAAGCCCCCTTGTTGTAGTCGCGCACAATGCGGCGCAGCAGGCGGTTGTCGCTGGTCGGTATGGAATTGTGGTTGTCCAGCGAAGTGCTGGTGAGGGTGTTTATAAAGATGCGGTATTTGCCGGCATCGTCTACGCTGGGCAGCAGCGCGGGGTTGAGGGCGTGCAAGCCCTCTATCAGAAGCACGCTGTTGCGGCTCAACTTGACCTTCTGCCCTTTGTATTCGCGCATACCCGTCACAAAATTGTAGCTGGGAACCTCTACGCTCTCGCCCGCAAGCAGGCGCTTGACGTCGTTTTCCAACAGGGCGTGGTCCACCGTTTCGAAATTGTCAAAATCGTAGTTGCCGTCAGGCAGGCGCGGCGTGTCGGTGCGGTTCACAAAATAATCGTCGGTAGAGAACGACACAGGGTGCAGGCCACACGCCTTGAGCTGCACGCTGAGCCGCTTGCAGAAGGTGGTTTTGCCGCTGCTGCTGGGGCCGGTTATGAGCGCCACGCGGCACGGGTTCTTGCGATGCCGGGCGCGACGGGCAATTTCCTCTGCAATCTGCACTATCTTTTTGTCTTGCAGCGCCTCGGCCACCTGAATCAATTCGCTTGCGTGGCCGCTGCGGCAGGCGCGGTTCACGTCTCCCACGTTGCTCAGGCCCATTATAATGTTCCAGTGCAGATTCTCTTTGAACACTTCAAAGGTGCGCGGCTGGTCTACGCGCGGCACCACACGGTCCGGATTGTGGCGATCCGGCAGGCGCAGCAGCATACCTTCGCGGTACTTTTCCAGATCCCACAGCTTAAGAAAGCCGGCGGAGGGGACCAGGCGGCCGTAGTAATAATCGGCAAAATCGCCCAAAGTGTAATATTCGGTGTAGACCTCCTCGCTGGTTTCGAACAGCTTCACTTTGTCGTCGTAGCCGCGTTTGGCAAAGAGTTTTATGACCTCTTCCGTGGGGGCGTCGTGACGGTGGAACTGGGTGTCTTCTGCCACAATTTGCTGCATACGGGCCTTGATGCGGGCCACGTCATCTTCTGTGAGGTGCTCGCGGCGCTTCTTGCGCACGTTGCAATAGTAGCCGTTGGAGATGGGGTGCTCCAGATATACGCGGGCGCCGGGAAGCACATCGTAGGTCGCTTTGCACAGCAAAAAACAAAGCGAGCGGAAATACACGCGCATTCCGCTCTGCTTCCTGATGTCCAGAAACTCTACAGTATTGCTGTTGTATGCCCTGTAGCGCAGCCCCTGGGAGACGTTGTTCACCCTTGCGGAGACAATCTGGTAGGGATGGTCAAATTGGCTTTCGAATTCTTTGAGAATTTCGAACAGGTATACCCCTTCCTCAAAATCTTTGGTGGTGCCTGTGTTTTTGCAGAGAATCTGAATCATAACCGGATTTTTTTCAAAGGTAAGCAAACTTTTCCTTAGTTTTCGCTTGATTTTTTACTCTTTTGAGTAACTTAGCGCGGATATTTGGATTTGTACATTATGAAAAAACTTTTTGCCCTCATATTCACTGCTGTTCTCGTGCTTTCATCCTGTGCAGAAGACCCCGAAATCAGCATCGATAAAAGCACTGCCGATTTGTCTTACAAGGGCGGTGCAGTCACTTTTGTGGTCGATGCCAACTGCAATTGGGATATTATCTGCGACAGCGACAACGAGGATTTGATTACACTTTCCCAGACATCCGGCGGCATTGGCAGCACCACTATCCACGCCACCCTGCAGGAAAATGAGTCTAACAGCATCCTCAACCACTACATCACCGCAGTGGCCCGCGGCACCAAGCGCAACGCCCTCTCCTATCTGACCATTACCCAGGGCGCGCCGGCATATGTGGTTTTCAGCAAAAAGAAATTTACGGCCGATTATACCGGCGGAGAATTCATCTTCACCGTTTCTGCCAACTTCCCCTGGACAATCACCTACGAGGGCGAAGGCATCACTGTAGAGCCCACCTCCGGCGACCCGGAGAACATTGTTGAGATAGAAGAGGATAAGGATGAGGAAGATGACGCCCCCGCCAACCCCAACGAGCGCAAAACAAAAAGCCAGAAAATACGTGTCACCCTGGACGACTATGAGGGCGACATAGACCGCGATTTTGTGCTGAACGTCACCGCAGTTGGCGACGACGCCGTGGTTAAGGACGATTTGACAATTACCCAGACAGCCCCCGCGCTAACAATCGGCAACCGCGTGTACAAAATCAAGAAGATGGGTGACGGCCGCTGGTGGATGGTACAGAACCTCTGCTATTCCCCCAAGGGCATCACCATTGGCGACGGTTTGTGCGGCTATTGGTATCCTTGCAGCGACACCGCCCTGGAGCCCGATGACAACACCGACAACATCATTGCCAAGGGCTTGCTTTACGCTGACCCCGAGGTGTTCAACGTCAACATCACCAGCACCACCTGCAAGCAGCAGGAGGGCAAGCAGGGCATCTGCCCCGACGGCTGGCACATTCCCACCCTCAAAGAGTTTATGGCTCTGGTGGGCAAGAGCACCGACACCAAGGTCGAGGTAAACCCGAATGCTCCCTACTACGACGCAGCCCGCAACCAGGGTTCGCTCACTTTGCTTGAAGAGGGCGGTTTCAACACCACCCAGGCCGGTTACATTATGGGCAGGGGCAAGGCTTTCGAAAATGGTTTCACCACAGAAGGATACCTGGCCTCCAGAGGCTATATCACTTCCACTTATATCTATTGCTCCACTAACTACAGCGGCACGCAGTGGTATGCCCTCGTGCTCAACAGAGTTAACAACACTGCCAACGTGGGCTTTATGAACAACTCCACCGCTGCAAGGCCTCACGGCGGCAGCGTGCGTTGCATCAAAGATTTGGAAAAAAGTAAATAGTTATGCGCACCGGAGGTAAAATTCTCACCGCCGTTTTGGTTCTGGCGGTGCTTGCACTGGCGGCTTTCTTCTATATCAAATATTATTTTGTGTTCGGAGAGGGCGTCAAGGCGGGTGAGCTCAATCAGATTGTTTACAAGGGTTGGGTTTGGAAGACCTACGAGGGCCGGCTTATCCAGACGGGCTTCAAGGGTGCCAAGGGCAGCGGTTCGCTCCAGTCCAACGAGTTCAATTTCTCGGTTGTCAAAAAGAGCGTGGCCGATTCGCTTATGCGTTGCAGCGGAAAGCAGGTGGAGCTCCACTACAAGGAATACAACGGCGCACTGCCCTGGCGCGGTATGCAGCACTACATTGTAGACAGCATCGTGTCCGTAACCCAGCCGCAAGGCACCACCACAATCCCCATCATCCCGGACGACAGCGGCTACATAGATATGTAGCAGTCGCTTTTAGCCACGTTGGCGCTTCGCTCCGGCAGCAGCTTGCCTCCCGGGGGGCTTCTCTCGCCTTCGGCTCGCTCGTACCCTCCCACCACATCCTTCGTCCCGGCTGACGCCGGAACTCGTCTGCGGCGGGCCCCTCCCGCTATATGACTCCGCGGGTGGAGGCATCCGCCGCAAGCAACTGCCGACCTTAAGACTCCGCGCCATACGATAGAAATCGCCGTCAGGCGATAGCGGAGCGGTGGGGGCTCGGGGGCGTCAGCCCCCGTAAAATAAGGGTCGAACCGACTCCCTTGTTCGAAACGAAAAAAGCCTTAGGCGTAATGCCTAAGGCTTTTGAAGTGGAGAACAAGGGAGTCGAACCCTTGACCCCCTGCTTGCAAAGCAGGTGCTCTAGCCAACTGAGCTAGTCCCCCAGTGGTAG
>JAFZYD010000051.1 GCA_017616475.1 Bacteroidales bacterium | reverse complement strand
CCATATCGGAGTCAACCGCCCGCAAAGCGCCCAGCAGGACGTCGTCTGCGGCCGTTATGGGCTGCAGGGTGTCCAGCATAACCACCGCCCGCAGCGCCGGCATAGCGGTTTCGGTGATATTCTCCCATATATTGGAGCCCGCCAGCAGCACCTTGCTGTCGCTGTGGTTCACCAAATAGTGGATGTTGCCCGGCTTGAACTCGTGCAGCACCGGCACCGGCACCGCCCCCGCCGAGAGCGCCGCCATGAACGCCACGCCCCAATTCGCCTGGTTGCGGGAGCATATGGCGACCTTGTCGCCGCGCCTCACACCGCACAGGGCGAACATCCGCTGCAACTTTACCACGGACCACGCCACGTCGCTGTAGCGGAGGGTGCGCCCGTCGTAATCGGAAAGCGCCTTGCGATTCCAATTGCGGCAGATGCCGTCTTCCAGCAGTTTATTGAATGACTTGTATTCCATTGGTTGTTATGATACCGACTGCAGCGAGCAGAGGTGGGAATATAGCCCTCCTTTGTCCAGCAGCTCTTTGTGGGTGCCGCGTTCGGCAATTACACCGTCCTGCAGCACAATAATTTCGTCCGCGTGCTGGATGGTGGAGAGGCGGTGGGCAATTACCAGCGAGGTGCGGTTGGCCATCAGTCGTGTGAGGGCATCCTGCACCAACCGTTCGCTCTCGGTGTCCAGCGCGCTGGTGGCTTCGTCCAGAATGAGCACCGGCGGGTTCTTGAGCACCGCCCGGGCAATTGCGATGCGCTGCCTCTGGCCGCCCGAAAGGCGCGACCCGCGGTCGCCAATATTGGTCTGGTAGCCCTCCGGCAGGGCCTTAATAAATTCATCGGCATTGGCAATGCGGGCCGCCTCCTCTACCTCCTTCTCCCCCACGCCGTCCATACCGAAGGTTATGTTGTTGTAAACCGTATCGTTGAAAAGTATCGACTCCTGGGTAACCACGCCCAGCAGCGCAATCAAATCTTTTATGCGGCAGGAGCGGATGTCGCGGCCGTCTATGCGGATGGTGCCGCCGGTGGCGTCCCAAAAGCGCGGCAGAAGGTCCGCCAGGGTCGATTTGCCCGCCCCGGAAGGGCCCACTATGGCCACCGTTTTGCCCTTGGGGATGGTGAAGGAGATATCCTTGAGCACAAGCCCGTCGCCATAGTCGAAGCTGACGTTGTCGAACTCTATCTTGTCGCGGAAAGAGTCCAGCGGCTGCGCGTCGGGGGCCTCTTTTATGTCGTTTTCGGCATCCAGTATGGCAAAGATGCGGTTACCCGACACCAGCCCCTTCTGGATGCTGGCGTAGGCCGCCGCAATGGCCTTGGTGGGCTCCAGAACCCGCCAGTAGAAACCTATGTAAACCACGAACTGCGGCCAGGTCATACCCAGCTGCCCGCGGAGGTTGAGCCACCCGCCGTAGAAAAGCACCAGCACCGCCACAGTAATGCCCAGAAACTCCGATGTGGGCGAGGCCAGCTCCTGCCGGTTGGCTATGGCCCGGCTCACCTGTTTGTGCTTCAGGTTGTCTTTGGCGAACTGCCCCTGCACATATTTTTCTGCATTGAAGGCCTTTATTATGCGGGAGCCGGAAATGGCCTCCTCGAACCGGCTGGTAATCTGCCCCATAAGGGTCTGGGTGACCGCAGCCTCCCGCCGCAGGTTATGGGTAATGCGGCTTATCACCAGCGCCGACAGGGGTATCGCGAACAGCGACACCAGAGTGAGGCGGGGCGACATATAAAACAACATCGCCATGAAACCGATTACCAGCAGCGGCTCACGGAAAATTATGTGGAAGCTGCTGGCCACGGTGTTCTGCACCTCGTTTACATCGTTAGAAATGCTGGAGAGGATGTCCCCTTTGCGCTTGTCGCTGAAATAGCCTATGTCCAGCGAACTGATCTTTGCGAAAAGGTCCCGCCGCACGTTCATCATAAGGCGGGTTTTCATATTCACCAGGATGCGCTGCGAAAGGTAGCGGCACACGTTAGCCAGAAAGGAGGCTGCAATTAGCGCCAGCGAAACGAACCACAGGCCGCGCATCACCCCTTTGGAGGCGATGGTGCCGCCCAGCAGATACTGGAACATCTGCTCGAAATACTGGATGCTCAGGGAAAAAGCGGGCCGGGCCGCCGCCGTATCTACCGTCTGCGGCTCGAAAAGCACCGTGAGCACCGGCCCTATGAGGGCGTAGTTTGCGATGCCGAAAATCACAGAAAGAACAGACAGCGCCAGGTACCCGGGCCAGTAGCGGCCGTAGGGCTTGGCGTAGGAGAGTATTCTTTTGAAAGTGGACATCGCGCTGGAATATTGCCAAAACGCAGTATGTCGACATCCGGCATACTGCGTTTATGGTTGGTCGGCCTGAAAAACAGGACCGGAATTATTTAGTCTCTTCTTTCTCTACGAAAGGCATAACCTCGTGGAGCTCAACTTTGAACTTCAGAGTCTGGTTGGGGCCCATAGGGCCGCGTGCACCGTATGCAAGCTCTGCAGGAATCCAGAGAGTAACCTCGCTGCCCTCGTCGCAGAACATAAGACCGTCGGTCCAACCCTCGATTACGCGGTCGAGAGTGAAGGTGGCGGTGTCACCGCGCTGGTAAGAAGAATCGAATACCTTACCGTCCAGGGTGCTGCCTTCGTAGCTGACCTTTACAGTGTCGCGCTTGTCGGTGGGGAAAACACCGTTACCTTTGCGTACTACCATATATTGGAGGCCTTTGAAAGTGGTCTCTACGCCCTCTGCAGTGGTGTTCTTTGCAAGGAACTCCTCGCCGGTCTTCTTGTTGAGCTCGGCCATTACGGTCTCGCGCTCCTGCATAAACTTGGACATATGGGTGTTTACGAACATCTGGTCCAGTTCGGGCTTGTCACCCTTCATAACATCGCGCATACCCTTGAGAATCTGGTTGAGATTCATATCGCCGAGATTATTCATAGTAATCATCTGGCCAAAATATACGCCAAGTGCATAGCTGGCGGTGTCGACGTCGGCCTTAGTAATGCCTTCGGGCTGTTTTTCAACTTTGGGGAGGCTGTAGCAAGATGCAGACAGAACTGCAACAAATGCGCAAACTGCGATTAATTTGATAGCTTTCATTTTTTGTTAATATTTTTTGAACTTTATAATTGTCTAATTGTGAACCGCAAATATATTCATTATTTTTAAAATAGGGCATAATAGTGCATAAGTTTTTTTGGTGGAGTGCATTTTTATGGGTATATTTGATATTCGGGAAGAATTGCGAACAGCACTGTTATGACAATCAGCAGAGACGAACTTTACTCCAAACTTAAAAAGTTTTTCGGGTTTGATTCTTTCAAAGGGAATCAGGAAGAGATTATAACTCACCTGATTGGCGGCGGCGACGCTTTTGTGCTTATGCCCACCGGCGGCGGCAAATCGCTGTGCTACCAGCTCCCCGCCCTCTGCCTCCCCGGCACCGCCATAGTGATTTCCCCCCTCATCGCCCTGATGAAGAATCAGGTGGACGCCCTGCGCGAGTTTGTCCACACGGACGACAGCACCCACATAGCCCACTTCCTTAATTCGTCGCTCAGCAAAACCCAGATTCAGCAGGTGCGCGCCGACCTCATCGCGGGCCGCACCAAACTGCTTTACGTGGCGCCCGAATCGCTCACCAAGGAAGAGAACGTGGCCATGCTGCGCTCCATAAAGATATCGTTCTACGCAATTGACGAAGCCCACTGTATATCGGAGTGGGGCCACGATTTCCGCCCGGAATACCGCCGTATTAGCGAAACGGTGGCCCAAATTGGCAAGGCTCCCATAATAGCCCTCACCGCCACCGCCACCCCCAAGGTGCAGAGCGACATCCAGAAGAACCTGGGGATGACCGGCGCACGGGTGTTCAAATCGTCGTTCAACAGGCCCAACCTGTACTACGAAATACGCGACAAATCCAACGCCAAGCGCGAGATAATAAAGTTCATAAAGGAGAATCCCGGCAAGAGCGGCATCATCTACTGCCTTAGCCGCAAGAAGGTGGAGGAACTGGCCGAGTTGCTGAATGTAAACGGCATAAAGGCGCGCCCCTACCACGCCGGCCTGGACGCCGCCACCCGCGCCACCAACCAGGACGATTTTCTTATGGAGCGGGCGGACGTTATTGTGGCCACAATAGCCTTCGGCATGGGCATCGACAAGCCCGACGTGCGGTTTGTGATTCACTACGACGTGCCCAAGAGCCTGGAGGGATATTACCAGGAGACGGGCCGTGCCGGCCGCGACGGAGGCGAGGGCAAGTGCATAACCTTCTACAACCACAAGGATATCCAGAAATTGGAGAAGTTTATGCAGGGCAAGCCCATCTCGGAGCAGGAAATTGGCAAGCAGCTGCTGCTGGACGTTGTCTCTTACGCAGAGAGCAACCAGTGCCGCCGAAAGATACTTCTCAACTACTTTGGCGAGGATTACCCGCAGGACAACTGCGGCTGCTGCGACAACTGCCTCTACCCCAAGGAGCAGTTCGACGGGCAGCAGCAGATGATGTACGTTATGGACCTTATTCTCTCGCTCAAGGAGAATTTCAAGACGGAGCACCTGGCCGACATACTGGCGGGCGTATCCAACTCTGTTATAAAGTCTTACAACCACCACAAGCACCCGCTCTACGGAGTCGGGCGCGACCGCGGGGCGCGGTTCTGGGCGGCGGTTATCCGCCAGGGCCTGGTGCTGCACCTGCTGGACAAGGATATAGACAAATACGGTCTCATAAACATCACCCCCAAGGGGATGGAATTCCACAAGAAGCCCTACCCCATTATGCTAACGCAGCAGCGCACCTTTGCCGAGTGCGAAGACGATGACGACGAGACCCCCATCACGCGGCCGAAGCCGGGCGCAGCGGGCGGCGGCGGCGACCCCATCCTGCTCACAATGCTCAAGCAGGTGCGAGAGGGCCTGTCCCGCCGGCTCAACCTGCCGCCGTGGATCATTTTCGCCGACCCTTCGCTGGAAGATATGTCCATCTTCTACCCCATCACACTGGAGGAGTTGCACAAGTGCCAGGGAGTGGGCGAAGGCAAGGCCCGCAAGTTCGGAGCGGAGTTCATAAAGACCATCAAGAGCTACGTGGAGGAGAACGACATCCTGCGCCCGGACGACATTGTGGTGCGCAACGTCGCCAACAAATCGGCCAACAAGATTTTCATTATCCAGAGCATAGACCGCAAGATGCCCTTCGAGGATATCTGCCGCGCCAAAGATATGGATATGAGCGAGTTGCTGGACGAGATAGAGTCCATCGTGAGCTCCGGAACCCGCATCAACATAGACTACTACATTCGCCGGGCGGTGGATATGGACGATATGGAGGACATCTTCACCTATTTCAAGGAGGAGGCCCACAGCGACTCTATTGACGAGGCGATGCGCGACCTCGGCGACTACGACGAAATGGAGGTGCGGCTGGTGCGCATCAAGTTCATCTCCGAAATAGGGAACTAATCCAGGTCAATCCAGTTTATTGAAGAATCGCGACGCCAGTAAGTCATCTGCTTTTTGGCGTAGTGGCGGCTGTTGCGCTTTATTAGCCGAACCGCCTCTTCCAGAGGATATTCGCCGTCGAAATAGCCGAACAACTCCTTGTAGCCCACGGTGTTGAGGGCGGGACGGTCGCGCAGCGGCAGCAGGCCGCGGGCCTCCGCCTCCAACCCCTCTTCCATCATTTGGTCCACGCGCCGGTCGATGCGGCTGTAGAGTTGCGCGCGGTCGCGCCGCAGACCTATCTTTTCTATGGCGAAGGGGCGCGCCTTGGCCGGGGCGCTTTTGAACGACGAGAAGGGGCGGCCGGTGGACAAAGTCACCTCCAGGGCCCTTATCACCCGCTGCCCGTTGGCTATGTCTATGGTGTCGTAGCTGGCCGGGTCCAGGAATTTTAGTTCTTTGCGAAGCGACTCCACCCCCTCGGCTTCCAGCCGGGCGGTGAGCTGTTCGCGAAGTTCCAGGTCGGCGGCGGGAAAATCGTCCAGCCCGTTGCACAGGGCGTCGATATAGAAGCCGGAGCCGCCCGCCATAACCAGGGTGTCGTGGCTTTTGAACAGTTCTTCCAGCAGCGAAAGGGCCTCCAACTCGAACAGGCCGGCGGTGTAATAATCTTGCACAGAGTGGGTTGCAATAAAATAGTGCGGCACAGCAGCCAGTTGTGCCTCCGTGGGCCGCGCCACCCCGATGCGCATTTCTTTGTAAATCTGGCGGGAGTCGCAATTGATAATGGGCGAGCCGGCCGCCTTTGCCCTTTCTATGGCAAAGTCGCTCTTGCCGACCGCGGTCGGGCCCAATATAATCTGCAGTGTTTTATTCAAGCGTGTCGTCTTCCAGGCCGCCGTCGTAGATTTCCTCGCCCTCTTCGCCGTCATCCTCTTCGTCGTCTTCGTCAAAAATCACGGCAGAGGCACCGCGGACGGGGTTTTCGTAAAGGTAATCCTCATATTTATTGGAGAATTCCCCTGGGTTGTGGCCCTTTTCCGCCACAATTGCGGGGTAGCTCATACGGGGCTCCGCCGGAATTTCGCCCTCCACGAAGATGTTTATGACACGCTTTGTGCGAAGGTCGTAGACCAACTCAATTGCCACCTGCTCGCGGGCGGCCAAATCGGCAAATGTCACCTTGTCCAGGCTGCCGTCGCCAAGGTCAAAGAGCCCGTATTTGCCGGTGCACTTGCCCTTTGCGTCGGAGGCATAATAGACCACCAGCTGATCTGTATTGAAGCCCAGCTCGCCCAGCAGGTAGCGGTTGAACTGGAACAGATTCATATCGGAACGGACCGCGATTTCGCGCATAAATACCTTACTGATAGGTATGGTGACTTTGAGCTTGTATATCATAGTTGGACTGACGTGTCTTTATCACTTTGCAAAAGTACAAAAAAAGGCATATATTCGCAATTCAAATGAACCCCGGCACCCAATCTTGCATAGATTGCTACAAAAGCATCTCCTCGCCGTCCAAAGGTATCTACAAGGACAAGGGGAGCAAGTTCCTCGCCTTTGCTTTTCCGGTGGAGACCGAAGAGCAGGCAAAAGCGGCCGTCGCATCTCTCAAAAAGGAGTATTTTGACGCCCGGCACCACTGCTGGGCCTACCGCCTGGGTGCAACCGGCGAAAAATGGCGCGCCAACGACGACGGCGAGCCCTCTTCCACCGCCGGCAAGCCCATCTACGGGCAGATTCTCTCCAACGAACTCAGCGACATTGTGATTGTTGTGGTGCGCTACTTCGGCGGCATACTGCTGGGCACCTCCGGCCTCATAGTGGCCTACAAGGCCGCCGCGGCAGACGCCATCGCCAACGCTCAGATTGTGGAGAAAATCGCCACCGCCCGCTACCGGGTCGAATTCGACTACCTGCAGATGAACGCGGTGATGAAGTGCCTGAAGGATTTCCAGCTGACCCCGCAGAACACCGTATACGACAACGGCTGCAGCCTGGAAGTGAACGTCCGCCTCACCCAGGAGGCATCTTTCCTTGAATCAATGAACAAAATCTGCATATGCCAAAAAGCCTGATTTCTATACGCGATTTCTCAAAGGAGGAGATCTTGCACATTATGGAGGTGGCCCGCGAAATGGAGGCCAACAAAAGCCAGAAGCTGCTGGACGGCAAGGTTGTGGCCTGCCTGTTTTTCGAGCCCTCCACCCGCACCCGCCTGAGCTTTGAAACGGCGGCCAACCGGCTCGGTGCCCGGGTGATAGGCTTCAGCGACGTCACCAACACCTCCATAAGCAAAGGCGAAACGCTCAAGGACACCATCAAGATGGTCTCCAACTATGTCGACATTATTGTGATGCGGCATCCTCTGGAGGGGGCTGCGCGCTATGCCAGCGAGGTGTGCGACCTGCCGGTGGTGAATGCGGGAGACGGCGCCAACCAGCACCCCAGCCAGACGCTGCTGGACCTTTACACCATACTCCAGACCCAAGGCCGGCTGGAGAACGTCACCATCAATATGGTGGGCGACCTAAAATACGGCCGCACGGTGCACTCGCTGCTGCAGGCAATGTCGCACTTCAACCCGAATTTCATTTTCACAGCCCCGGACGCACTGCGTATGCCGGAGGAATACAAGAGTTTCCTGGACAACCGCTCCATACCCTACATCGAGACCGGCTCGCTGCAGGAACATCTTGGCGACTGCGACATTTTGTATATGACCCGCGTGCAGCAGGAGCGCTTCAGCGACCCTATGGAATATGAAAAATACAAGGACGTCTACCGGCTGGATGCATCTATGCTGGGCGGCGTGCGGGAGAATATGAAAATTCTGCACCCGCTGCCGCGCGTGGGCGAAATTGCCGCCGATGTAGACGACACCCCCTATGCATATTATTTTAAACAGGCGGAGAACGGTATGTATGTGCGAATGGCAATCATAGCATATCTTCTCGGTTATAAATAAACGGTTATGGCAGAGAAACAAACCCAACTTAAAGTGAGTGCCATCAAAGACGGCACCGTGCTGGACCACATTCCCGCCCGGAGTCTTTTCCAGGTTGTGGACATCCTGGACCTCGCCCACTCGGAAAACCCCATCACCATAGGGGTGAACCTGGAGAGCAAATCACAGGGGCGCAAGGGCATCATAAAAATTGCCGACCGGTTCTTTGCCGACGAGGAGCTGAACCGCATAGCGCTGGCCGCGCCGGAGGCAACCGTCAATATTATAAGGGATTACGAGGTCGTCCAGAAAAAGAAGATAGACATCCCAGCCACTGTGGTGGGCATTGCCAAATGTTCCAACCCGATGTGCGTCACCAACCGCCAGGATGTGACCACCCGCTTTGCCACAATCAAGGATGGGAAAAAAGTCAAACTATTGTGCCATTACTGCGAGAAAACCACCGAAGATTTTATACCTTTACGGCACTAAAAACGAATTATTTAACAAACCCATAAAATGAAGAAAGCTTACAACTTCAACGCAGGTCCCTGCGTTTTGCCCAAGCCGGCCATAGAGGCTGCAATCGAGGCGCTTAAAGATTTCAAAGGCACCGGAATGTCGGTAATAGAGGTTTCCCACCGCAGCAAGGAGTGGGGCGAAGTAATGGACGAGTGCCGCGCGCTCTGGAGAGAGCTGCTGCACATCCCCGACACCTACGAAATTCTTTTCCTCGCCGGCGGCGCATCCACCCAGTTCCTCACCGTCCCTATGAACTTCCTGGAGAAGAAGGCGGCGTATCTGGAGACGGGCGTCTGGGCAAAAAAAGCCTATAAAGAGGCCGCAGGCCTGGGCGAGGCCGTTATTGTGGCTTCTTCTGCCGACAAGACTTTCAGCTACATCCCCAAGGGATGGACAATACCCACCGACGTGGATTATTTCCACATCACCACCAACAACACCATCTACGGCACCGAAATCCGCGAAGATTTTGACAGCCCCGTGCCCCTTATTGCCGATATGTCTTCCGATATGATGAGCCGCCCCATCGACATAGAGAAATACGCTCTCATCTACGGTGGCGCGCAAAAGAACGTGGGCCCCGCCGGCGTCACTTTCGTTATAGTGCGCAAAGACGCGCTGGGCAAAGTGAGCCGCTACATCCCCACTATGCTCAAATACGAAACCCATATAGACGGCGGCTCAATGTTCAACACCCCGCCCGTGTTCTCTATCTTCGTAATGAACGAGACCCTCAAGTGGCTCAAGAGCATAGGCGGCGTGGAGGCCATCAACAAAATAAATGTTAAGAAAGCCGGTATGCTGTACGACGAAATAGACCGCAACAGTTTGTTTGTGGGCACCGCCGCAAAGGAGGACCGCTCCATTATGAACGTTTGCTTTGTGATGGCTCCCGGCCACGAGGCTCTGCAGGACGAATTCCTTTCATTTGCAAAAGAGCGCGGTATGGTGGGCATCAAGGGCCACCGCAGTGTGGGCGGTTTTCGCGCATCGCTCTACAACGCCTGCCCCGTAGAGGCAGTCGAGGCATTGATCGCCTGCATGCAGGATTTTGAAAAACTTCACAAATAAGATACGATGAAAGTTTTAGTTGCAACCGAAAAACCCTTTGCAGCCGCAGCCGTGGCTGGCATCAGAAATATTGTCGAGGGCGCCGGCCACACTCTGGCGCTGCTTGAAAAATACACCTCCAAAGAAGAGCTTTTGGCAGCAGTTGCCGACGCCGACGCTATGATTGTCCGCTCTGACAAAGTCACCGCAGAAGTTGTGGAGGCCGCCAAGAACCTCAAGATTGTGGTGCGCGCAGGCGCAGGTTTCGACAATCTGGACCTGGACGCCCTCAGCGCCCGCAAGGTGGTGGCTATGAATACCCCCGGCCAGAACGCCAACGCCGTGGCTGAGCTTGCCATTGCGATGATGATATTTATGTGCCGCAACCAGTTCACCCCCACCACCGGTTCTGAGGTGATGGGCAAGAAGATAGGCATCCAGGCCTTCGGCAACGTCGGCCGCCTGGTAGGCAAGAAGGCCGAGGCACTGGGTATGAGCGTGATGGCCATCGACCCGTTCATCCCGGCAGAAAAGATTACCGAACTTGGCGCCACTCCCGCCGCCAGCCTGGAAGAGCTTTATTCCAGCTGCAATTTCGTGTCGATCCACATCCCGGCAACTCCGGAGACCATCGGCAGCATCGGTTATGACCTGATAACCAAGATGCCCAAGGGCGCCGTCCTTATCAACACCGCCCGCAAGGAGGTCATTGACGAGGCGGGCCTGGCAAAGGCGCTGGAAGATCGTCCCGATTTGAAATACGCCACCGACATCGCCCCCGGCAATTACGAGCAGCTTCGCGAAAAGTTTGGCGAGCGGGTATTCGCCACTCCCAAGAAGATGGGAGCCCAGACCGCAGAGGCCAACCTCAACGCCGGCCTTGCCGCTGCAAACCAGATCTGCGCATTCTTCAAGGATGGCTGCACCCGGTTCCAACTGAACAAATTCTAATCACATATG
>JAFZYD010000050.1 GCA_017616475.1 Bacteroidales bacterium | reverse complement strand
ACGAACGCCGGCTTTGAGTGATAGCCCAGCTGCCACCCCTCCATCCACTTGAAGGCCTCCACCATAGTGCCGAAACTGCCCGGCAGGAATATCATAGCATCGGCGAGACGCTCCATAGTGGCGATGCGCTCGTCCAGATCCTTTGTGTAGATTACCTGCGTGAGCCGCACTCCCCCGGGGCCCACGTCTATGCCGGCGTCGGCATTGTCCTTCTTGCCAAGGAACCCGGCCGGGAAAACGCCGATAACCTCCCCGCCGGCCGCCGCGGCGCCGTCTGCCAGCGCCTTCATTGTGCCCACCGACGCCCCGCCGTACACAATGCGGATGCCGCTTTGCGTCAGCAGCCGCCCCAGTTGGAAGGCATTCTCCACAAACTTCGCTTCCTTCCCGCTCCTCGACCCCAGATACACCGCAACAGATTGGATTTTATTCATAGCAGCTATTCTTTGCAGGGGGCGAGGCGGAGGTTTTTGATGGTGAGGCCGGTGGGGGTGAGGGAGAGATTGTCTACGGAGAGGCCGCCGCGGTGGGTTATCATAGTGCGTCGGCCGGCAATTTCGACGTCCACCAGCGAGCCGCCCCACTTGGGTTCGCCCTTGACCACAATGCGCACTGTGAATGGAGCGTCCAGCCCACGGATGTTCTCTATGGCGTATTCGCTTGTGCAGTGGGGAGCGCCCCCTTCGCGCAGCGACTTTGCGTGAGAGCCGTCGGAGGAGAATTGCGCCCGGCCAGCTGCGGCGTCAAGGTCCCATTGGAACCCTTCGCCCAGCTTGAGCGACAGGTGGCCATCGGCAGCCGGCTCCACGTCGAACGTCAGCACAAACGACCGGCAGAGGGTTTCGGCGGACAGCCCTTCCTCTCCAACGGAGCGGGCAAGGAGCCGGCTGCGGCCGGTGGCGGGCATCATCTCCGGCATAAACCGCGAGCCGATGGTGCCGTCGGCCTGCTGCAGCAGTTCGCGCACCACCAGCGGGCCGCCCCAGTGGCCGTTTACCATTACCCAGCCCGCCATAAGATATCGGCCGTCACCTATTTGGGTGATGCTGGGCACGCACAGCCCGTCGTAAAGGTCAAGCCCCTGTGCCACAACATCTTCGTAATCTTCTATCGGCGCCGGAACGGGTTTCTTCCACATATTTGTGAAGCCGCCCACAATGTACTGCCAGCCACCCCAGGTAAATATAAAGGTGCAGTCGCCGCCCGGCGGAAAATCTTCGCTTATGCAGCTCCACGGGCCGCGCAGGTCGCTGGCGGTCCAGGTGCCCCGGGAACCGTAATTGGCCAGCATACACAGCTGGCCGTCGGGATCGGTATAAATCGTAGGATTCTCCGAAGGATGCAGAATTATGCGCGACTTTTCAAAATTGCTGACACCGTCCCGGCTCACGCTAAAAGTGGTGCCGGAAGGGTAGATGCCATCTTCCAGGCTCTCAAAAGGCAGGACCTCGCTGAAGCCGAACTGCTTTATATGCTCCCACTCGCGGGGCGAAGCCGTCTGCTCGTAAGGGTAAAGGCGCGAGGTGTGCATTCCGTAGCTTACCATAAGCGAATCGTGCCAAACGAAAGGGACGCCGGTGCCGAAGGTCTCCCACTGATGCTCTATCGGGGTGGCCGCCTCATGCTCCGTCCAGTGCTTGAAATCGGCGGTGGAAAGGTGCTCGAAATAGTGCCCGCCGCGGCCGAACTTGCCCTGGTGGCCACGCCGGTCAAGCAGGTAAAAGACGTGGTAACGTCCTTTATACCAAATGGTTGCCACGTCGCCCACCCAGGAATTGTGGCCGCGCGGGTTAAAGTACTGGGCCTCTTTATATTCTTTGGTGGAAGCGGGCAGTTCGCGGGCTGCAAGACACGGCGAAAAGATGCGGGCGCCACCGACGACACTGCCGTCGCTGTCCAAAGCGGTGGCATCGAATGGCAACGGATAGCCAAAGGCGTAGTCGCGGTCCACAAGCCGGCCGTCTATATACATTTCCCACGCCACGCCGGTGAATTGCAGCACCAAATCGTGCTTGCCCCACGGCTCGGGCAGCAGCCCCAGCGGCACACCAACCGTCATATCGCTCGCCCCTTCTGGCGGATATAGCGTCAGGGCCGCCTCCAGCACCGGCACGCGGCCGTCCGGCATAGGCCCGGCAGGATAGTTCTGCTTTGCAATGTCGGTTCTGTCGTGCTGCCGCAGCCTTACCGCTAAAACCCCGGGCACGGACATCAGCTCTGCGTTCCCGTCAAAATCGGCCAAAGTCAAAGACGCGACTATGGTGAACCCCGCTTCGGGCGCAACAAAAGCCGCAGGAGCCACCGCTGTGTCAAATAAAACCTCGTTGCTGCGCAGCAGTACCTTGCTGCCGCCTTCCCGGCAGCCGGCCATCACCGGCAACAGCGCCGCCAGAAAGAAAAAGAGTGGCAAAAACCGTTTCATAAAAGGAAAAATGTACGATTGTTGCGTAAAGGTAATCATTTATTAAATTTGTAATCTATGAAATATATCAAAACAGATATCGAAGGCCCGGTGATTATTGAGCCGCAGGTGTTCGGCGACGAGCGGGGCTACTTCTTCGAAAGTTTCCGGGAAAGTGATTTCAAGGCCAACGTGGCCGATGTGGATTTTGTGCAGGACAACGAGTCGTTCTCTGCAAAGCGGGGCGTGCTCCGCGGCCTCCATTTTCAAAAGGGTGCCGCCGCCCAGGCAAAACTGGTGCGCGTTGTAAAAGGCGCAGTGCAGGACGTAGCTGTGGATATCCGGGAAGGGTCGCCCACCTACGGGCAGTATCTCTCCGTGGTGCTGGACGCCGCCTCCCACCGTATGCTCTACATCCCGCGCGGCTTCGCCCACGGCTTTGCGGTGCTGGAAGACGACACCATATTCCAATATAAGTGCGACAATTATTATGCGCCTGAGTCGGAGGGCGCCTATCGCTGGAACGACCCCGACATTGGCGTGCAATGGATGCTGCGCCCGGGCGAGGAGATACTCTCCGCCAAAGACAAAAAAGCACCTTTCTTCAAGGACTGATATGTACCGGGTACTCGCGTGGTTGATTGTGGCGCCGTTGTATGCCCTCTCGCTGCTGCCGCTGCGGGTGCACTACTTTTTTTCTGACATAATCGCCTGGCTGCTGCGCGACGTGTTCCGCTACCGCCGCGGGGTAATAGAAACCAACCTTAAGGGCGCCTTCCCGCAAATGCCGGCCGCCGAGCGCGAACAAACAATCCGCCAATATTATAAATCGATATCGGATGTTGCTGTGGAATCGGTGTGGGCTCTGACCCGCAGCGGGCGCTACATCCGCCGCCGCGGCTTCTACAACGTTGAGCCGGCAGGGGCGCGCCTGATGTGCGAAACCTACGCTTCGGCCCCATCCGTGATGGTGCTGCTGGCCCACACCGGCAACTGGGAACTGGCCAGCGACGTGCCCTACTATATGGACAATTCCACCTTTGGCAGCGACGATATGACGGTGGTCTACCAGACCCTGCACAGCCCCCTCTCGGAGCAACTTTTCAAGCTGATGCGCCGCGCCCGCCTCTCAAAGGAGGAGTCGCTGGTGCCTTCGCACAAGATTCTGCGCTTTATGCTCACCAACCGCGGCAGCAAGCGCATTTACTTTCTGCTGTCCGACCAATACCCCTACGGCGGCGCCGCCGTCACAAACAAATTCCTGGGGCTGGACACCGACTGGGTGGACGGCGGCGAGGCTATCGCCCGCAAATTGCACCTGCCGGTGCTGTATGTTTACCTCGACCGTATAAAAAGAGGTGAATATGTCATAAAAGTTTCGCAAATTTGTAGTGATGCTTCCGCAACGGCCAAAGGTGAGGTTATGGACGCCTACGCGGCGCTGCTCCAGAAAGACATCGCGGCCAGGCCCTACAACTGGCTCTGGAGCCACCGGCGGTGGAAGAATCTGTGGCCCTACAATTGCAACAAAAACGGCAAATAAAATAATTCAAGATATGAAAACGACTTTGAAGATTATGATTGCGGCGCTTATGCTGGCGGCCTTTTCCCCCGCGCAGGCGCAGCTGCTTTCCAATGGCAAGAGCGCCCCTGCCGGCGCCGTGGTTTATTCCCTCCCCGTAACCTCCATCACATTCTGCGTAGATGCCGTGCGCGAAGATTTTATCGCGGGCCCATATGCGGAATATGCCAAGAAATATATGGGCGCCGAGGCCCGCACCTCCAACGAGGTGAGCTACTACCTCAAATCCATCAAATTGGTGCCCTACCTGGAGGCAGACCCCTCCGTGCGCTATTCGGTGAACCTCAAAGGAAAATCTTCCGACAGTTTTATGGCGCTATGCAGCCAGGGGCTGGTGGTGGCCAACGACAGCTACACCGGCAAGGCGGAGGTTTGGCGCTTCCCGTCGCTGGCCGGCAACGACCAGTTTGCGGGCAAGGACGTCGACAACAACCTCTCCACCGCCACCACAACCCTCTATAAGACTGTAAAGACCTCCCGTGGCTACGAAAAGGTGGCCGTTTCGCAGAGCCAGGTAGTGGAAAAATCGGCGGAGAAGAAGGCTGCCGAAACAGCAGCGACCATCTTCAAACTGCGCGCAATGCGTCTGGCCATTGTGACGGGCGACACCGACGCCACCTACAGCGGCGAGGCTATGGACGCAGCCATCAAGGAGTTGCTCCGTATGGAAGAGGAATATATGAGCCTCTTTTACGGCACCACCCAGGAGTCGATTCAGACAATGAACTTTGACGTAGTGCCCAAGGCGGACCGGCGCGACCATAAGTACGTGGCATTCCGCCTCTCCGAGAGCGAAGGCCTGGTGCCCGCCAGCGACCTTTCCGGCCGCCCCATTGTGCTGGATCTTGAGCTGGACGATTTGGTTGCCACTCCGGACAACGGCAAGGGCGGCGGAATATACTACCGCGTGCCCCGCACCGCCACTGCCCGCGTGTTCGACGGCGCCACTATGCTGATGCAGACCCGCATCCCTATGTACCAGTTCGGCGAAACCCTCACATTCCCCCTGTAATAATCAAAACTCAACAATATGTCAATTGCCAACCTTAAACCGGAGCGCGTCTGGAAAAACTTTTATGCGCTCACACAGGTGCCCCGCCCCTCCAAGAAGGAGCTCAAGGCGGTGGAATTCATAGAGAAATTCGGCCGCGACAACGGCCTTGATACCTACCGCGACAAGCTGGGTAACGTAATAATCCGCAAACCCGCCACCAAGGGGATGGAGAACCGCAAGGGAATTATTCTCCAGAGCCATTTGGATATGGTGCCGCAGAACAATGTGGACACTCCCCACGATTGGGAGAAAGACCCCGTGGAGGCATACGAATATGAGATTGACGGCGAAAAGTGGGTGAAGGCCCGCGGCACCACCCTCGGCGCCGACGACGGTATGGGCGTGGCCACTGCTATGGCCATCCTGGAGGCCAAGGACCTCAAGCACGGCCCCATAGAGGCACTTTTCACAATAGACGAAGAAACCGGTATGACCGGCGCTTTCGGCCTTGAAAAGGGCAAGCTCAAAGGCGAAATACTCTTGAACCTCGATTCCGAGACCGAGGGCGAAATATACGTCGGCTGCGCCGGCGGCCTGGACGCCAAGTTCAGCTTCCCGTACCGCACCTGCGCCGCCCCGGAGGGCTATAAGTTTTTCCGCATCACTGTCAAGGGTATGCGCGGCGGCCACTCCGGAATGGAGATTAACGAAGGCCGCGGCAACGCCAACAAGACTATGGCCCGCACCCTGCTGCCCATCCTGCGCGATATGGACGGCCGTCTGGCAAGCATTGCCGGCGGCAACCTGCGCAACGCCATTCCGCGCGAGGCGGAGGCTGTGGTGGCGGTGCCCGCCGCCAAGGCTTCAGCCCTCAAGAAACTTGTGGCAGAGACCTTCGAGGCGGTGAAGAACGAAATCGGCAGCATAGACCCCGCTGTGGATATGTTTGTGAAACCCTGTGACGCAGAGCGCGTTATGCGCGGCACTGTGGCCCTGCGGATGGTAAAGGCGGTGCTTGCCTGCCCCAACAACGTGGTGCGTATGAGCGCCGACGTCCCCGGCCTGGTGGAGACCTCCACCAACCTGGCCATAGTGCGCAGCAATGGCCGCGCCGTCAACGTAGAGTGCCTGCTGCGCAGCAGCGTCGATACAGCCAAGAACGACCTTGCGGAGGCGATGCGCGCCGTTATGGAGCTCGCCGGAGCCAAGGTGGAATATTCCGGTGGCTACTCCGGCTGGGCACCCGATATGAAGTCTCCTATACTTGCAGAGATGAAGAAGGTGTACAAGGGTATGTATGGCGTTGAGCCCAAGGTTATGGCAATCCACGCCGGCCTCGAGTGCGGCATTATAGGCGCCACCTACAAGGGCCTGGATATGGTCTCCATAGGCCCGACCCTATGCTCTCCCCACTCCCCGGACGAGCGCGTTAACGTCGCTTCCGTTGGCAAGTTCTGGGATTTTGTAGTGAAGGTGCTGGAAAACGCCCCCAAGAAATAACTGAAAAACTTAAAATACTATGTTCAAGAATCAACCGAAAGGTTTGTTTGCCCTCGCGCTGGCCAACACCGGCGAGCGTTTCGGCTACTACACAATGATTGCCGTGTTCGCCCTGTTCCTCAGGGCCAACTTCGGCCTGTCGGCAAGTACCGCCGGCCTCATCTACAGCTCATTTTTGATGTTCGTGTACTTCTTCCCGCTGGTCGGCGGCATACTTGCCGACAAATTCGGCTTCGGGAAGATGGTCACCACAGGTATCATAGTTATGTTCCTCGGCTACCTGCTGCTCTCGGTGCCCCTGGGAAGCGGCACCGTGGCCCTCGTGGGAATGCTGGCTGCGCTGCTGCTCATCGGCTTCGGCACCGGCCTGTTCAAGGGCAACCTGCAGGTTATGGTGGGTGACCTTTACAACGACCCGCAATACGCCGCAAAGCGCGACTCCGGCTTCTCGCTGTTCTATATGGCCATCAACGTGGGCGCGCTGTTTGCACCTACCGCCGCCATCAAGATTCGCGAATGGGCTATGACCCTGGGTTTCGACGGCAACTCCGCATACCACTTCTCATTTGCAGTGGCCTGCGTGTCGCTAATCGTTTCCATAATAATCTACTACGCTTTCCGCAGCTGGTTCCGTCACGTTGAGGGCGGTCACGCAAAAGGGGAGAAGGCCCAGGTTGTGGACACCCTCACCCCGGAGCAGACCAAAAAGCGTATGGTGGCCCTGTTCCTGGTGTTTGCAGTTGTAATCTTCTTCTGGATGAGCTTCCACCAGAACGGCCTAACCCTCACATACTTTGCCGATGAGTTCACCCAACGCAGCGCGGAGGGCATCGCATCTATGCCGTTCAACGTTTGGAATCTTGTGGCCGTAATAGCCATTGTATATGCGCTGTTCTCCATCTTTGACAAAGAGGCCAGCCGCCGTGGCAAACTAATTGGGCTTGCAGTGGTGGCGCTTGCCTGCGCATTCCTCTTGTGGCAGTTCACCCGCCTGAGCGGCGCAATAGAAATAAGCGCCCCCATCTTCCAGCACTTCAACCCGTTCTACGTGGTTGCCCTCACGCCCGTGTCGCTGGCAATCTTCGGCGCTCTGGCAAAGAAGGGCAAAGAGCCTTCTGCACCGCGCAAAATTGCCTACGGTATGCTTGTGGCAGCCGTTGCATTCGCCCTTATGGTGATTGCCTCCATCGGCCTCAACACCCCCGAGACCCAGGCTGCAGCCCGTGCCGCCGGTATGCCGGAGACTTTGGTTTCGCCTTACTGGCTCATCACCGTTTATCTTGTGCTCACCTTCGGCGAACTTCTCCTGAGCCCGATGGGTATCAGTTTCGTATCCAAGGTCGCCCCGCCCAAGTACAAAGGTATGATGATGGGTATGTGGTTCGTGGCCACTGCGCTTGGCAACTTCCTGGTGCAGGTGGGCGGTCACCTCTGGGGCAATCTCCCGCTCTGGGTTGTGTGGGCCGTGTTCCTGGGCGTCTGCGTGGTATCCGCAATATTTATGTTCATAATGATGAAGAAGCTGGAGGCAGCCACTGCCGACAGTTAGTGTATGGACGTCGCGATAGTTATATTAAACTGGAACGGCCGCTCCCTGCTGGAGCGGTTCGTTCCGGTTTTGCTAAATAATATCCCTAAAGAAAACTGTTTCGTGGTGGTGGCGGACAACGCCTCCACCGACGACTCATTGGCCTGGCTTGAGGCCAACTACCCGCAGGTAGAAACCGTGGAACTGGACCGCAACTACGGCTTTGCCGGCGGCTACAACCGCGCCCTGCAGGAGATTGAGGCGGACTACTACGTGCTGCTCAACTCCGATGTGGAGGTAACTCCTCTCTGGCTGGATACCCTGGTCGCCTTTATGGAGGACAACCCGGACGTAGGCATCTGCCAGCCCAAGATCCGCTCTTACGCCAAGCGCGACTATTTTGAGTATGCCGGTGCCGCGGGGGGCTATATAGACCGCTACGGCTATCCGTTCTGCCGCGGCCGCATCCTCTCAAAAATTGAGAAGGACTCGGGGCAGTATGACGAACCGGAACAGTGCTTCTGGGCCAGCGGCGCCTGCCTTATGATTCGCAGCGACCTCTACCACTATCTGGGCGGAATGGACGAGACCTTCTTTGCCCATATGGAGGAGATTGACCTTTGCTGGCGGGCCAAGCTGGCCGGCCACCAGGTGTGGGCCGTGCCAGAGGCGGTGGTGTACCATATAGGCGGCGCCGCCCTTGACCAGGCAAGCCCCCAAAAATTATATCTCAACTACCGCAACAGCCTTCTGATGTTGCAAAAGAATCTCCCGGTGAGCGACCACCGCAAGATAATGGCCATTCGCAATTTCCTGGATTTCTGCGCCTCTATGGTCTATCTTTTCACCGGCCGCTGGAGCTATTTCAAGGCGGTGTGGCGCGCCAAACGCGACTTCCGCAAAATGCTTTGCGACGTAGAAGTCTCCTCCTTCAGCGAAGACGGCAACGACGTGGGCCGCTACCCCGGCAGCATAATTGCCCGTTACCTCCGCAGCCTCGGCACGCTCACCTTCGACCGGTTGAGGTTCTAAACAAAAAGGGCTGGCGAGAGGCCAGCCCTTTGTTATGTGTTGGAGGAGAGATTATTCTTCGTCTTCTTCTTCATCGTCCCAGCCGAGGTCTTCGTTATCCGGGATAAGGATGTTGCGCACGTGTTTCTCGCCGGGTATGATGGTTACCATATGCGGGTGCTCGCTCTTTTCGTAGTTTATGAGAACGGACTCAATGTACCTGCCGTTGAATTTGCAGGAGACGTCGTAGTCGCCGGGGGCGATGTCGCGGAAAACAAAGTACCCGTCCGAGAGGGAAGTGTAGGTATAGGTGCCGCCGTCGCCCTCAAAAATCACCTCGATGCCCCCTACAGAGCGGTCGCGATAGGTTACCGAGCCGGTCACCTGTCCGGGAGCCGGGGTCTTGTCGCAGGAAGAAATGATGACGGCTGCGACGGCTATTATCAAAACGGAAAAAATGCGTTTCATAGTGTGTGGATTTCTAATTACCCCCAAAGGTAAATAATTCTTAGAAATTCAACCCCATTGCCTCCATAATTCTTCGAGGAATGTCGGTATTATCCATCTCGCCTGCAAACTTCTCGCTGCCGCAGCCTATTGCATATACCGGTACGCGGTCACCGGTGTGGCTCCCTGCGGTCCAACCTATATGGGCTGCCTTAGAGAGTTCTTCGCGGCTCACGTGGCCGTCCATATAGTTCTCCACCGTGCTCTCGCCTGCGGGTGCGCACACCTCCTTGACCTTGGCCAGGTCGCAATGCTTGTTGCAGGCGGGGCCGCCGGTCTCGTGGTCGGCAGTCACCACAATAAGGGTGTTTTTGGGGTGCTTGCGGTAGAACTCCCTGGCCACTTCAATGGCGTCGCTCATATCTATGGTCTCATAAATGAGGCCCGGCAAGTCGTTGCTGTGGGCTGCGAAATCTATCATAGACCCTTCCGCCATCATAAAGAAGCCCTTGCCGCCATCCAGGTGCTCTATGCCGCGCTCCACCATCTCCTTGAGGGTGATGTCGTCCGGGTTGCTGCGGGCAATCCGCTCCAGGCGGGTGGGGAGCTGAGTCATAGCGTGGGTGGTGTCCCTCTTCTGGAAGAAGATAATCTTGTCGGAATCCTTCTTGGCCTCGAAATCGTCGCGGCCGTAGGCAATGGCGTAGCCGGCCGCTTCTGCCTTGGCATAGCAGCTGGGTTCATTCTCGTCCGGGCGGTTGAAATCGCCGCCGGCAAAATACTCGAAGCCGGAGTCAGACAGGCGGCTGCCAATCTCGTAATAATAGCCGCGGTGCAGGCTGCGCCCGTAGAACGATGCGGGGGTGGCGTGGTCGATGCAGACGGTGGCGGTGATGCCCACCTTGTAGCCGGCGTCGTGAATCTTATAGGCGATGCCCACCAGAGTGTCGCCGTCCGGACCTATGCAGATGCTGTCGTTGTCCACCTTTTCCCCGGTGGAGAGGGCGCTGCCGCCCGCTGCGGAGTCGGTCACTTGCGCATTGGCGCTGAAAGTGGCCGACGCACCCATCACGGGGAAATCGGAGAAGGCCAGCTGCCCCATACCCAGTGCCTCGCCGGCCTCGGCCTGCGCCAAGTATGCCTCGGTCACGGACACGGCCCCGAAGCCCATACCGTCACCAATAAAGAGGAAAACGTATTTAGCTTTGGGCTGTGAGCACGATGCTACAAAAAGGGAAGCAAGTATAAGAAGTAAAATAAAGCGTTTCATTGTATGATGCGAAGCTTGTGCAAAAGAAATGGGTAACATTGCTGCCACCCATTTCTTTTTAGTTATGGAAAGAAGCCTATTCCACTGCGTTTGCGCCGTAGAGAATCTTTAGCGCGTTGCAACGGCGAAGCTCCTGTTTGATGTCTGTAATGATACCCATACGGGTGTCCTTGTCAGCCTTGATGTTAACGGTCATGAACGGACGGTCCTGCTCCGAAAGATTCTCGCGCTCGGAAGCGACGAAATCGCGGATTTCATCTACGGTGCGGAAAGAATCGTTGAGCTGGATGCGGCTGTCTGTACCATATTTGCCCTGGTACTTCTTGAGAGGAGTACCAACATAGATGTACGAAGAAAGGTCTTTGCGTTCCAGTTTGGAGATCTCACTTGCGGCGGGCAGATTAACCATAACCATATGCTCTGTCTGGCGCATTGTGGTGGTCACCATAAAGAACAGCAGAATCATAAACACGATATCGGGCAGCGAACCGGTAGAGATGGCAGGCATTGTTTTTTTGCCACTTTTCTTGAATGTTGCCATACTGTTAACCTCCTATTTCTGAAGTTTGGTATCCTTTGGTTCGGCTTCGGAAATCTGCTGCGGGATACATTTACGCACGATTTTCTGCTTATCATCGTCGAGCTGGGCGTATGCCTTGCCGTAGTGGGCCATAGAGAAGTCGTCGCGGATAATATTGATAGCCTTGACTAATTCGTTCTGTACGGCGATATATTGGCTATATGTCGTACCACGGTCGTTCTGCAGCGAAATCACACCCTTGGAAACGGGATACGGGCCGAAACCCTCGATATCCTTGATAACCTTTTCGGGAAGGTCTTCCCTGTCCAGAGGGTTGGTGAGGAACTCAACGATTTTATCTTTCAATTGACTGACATCTATAGGTTCATCCCCGGCAAACACGCGGTCGTTGACGTTGATCTTTACCACCACAATGTTACGACGGTTCACTTTCTCGTTCTCCAGCTTCATGTTTTCATCGGGCATAGGAGGGAGACGGCGGGGGAGACCCTTTTCCTGGTCCATAGTCGTAACCATCAGGAAGAATATCAACGCAATGAAAGCGATGTCGGCCATTGAGCTTCCATTAATTTCGGGAGTCTTTTTTGATGCCATTGTACTTTCTTATTAACGATTCTTGATAGCGCTGCTTATGGCTGACCACAGTATTGCAAGAATAGATACGGCCACCATTGCATATGTGACGTAGAGTGCTGCGTCAGAGAATTTTGATACCTGCGGGGTATATGCGGCGTTGGTGAAAACTTCTCCGCCGGGGGCAAGCAGCCAGCAAACGGCTACCAATGCTACTGCTCCTACAATAAGCGCCAGGAATGTAAGCAGGCCCTTCTTGGTCTTGCTCACACTCAGGAACAGGAACAACAGCACCAAAACCAGAGCGATGGCTACGAGCACATAGGCCCAGATGATGTAAACATCAACCATCGTGTCGCTCGCGGTGTTGTGCGGCAGGAGGAAGAATACAACCAGCAATATCGCAGAGATACCCAGAAGTATCCATTTTAAATATTTAGCCAGTTTCATTGTTTTGTTTTTTTCAATTGTTAATAATGCTACCCTTCAAATCTGATTATTTCTGATTTGCAACCAGCAGGTCGACGAAGCTGATGGAAGCGTCCTCCATCTGAGCTACGATGGTGTCGATCTTGGAAATGAGGTAGTTATAGAACAACTGAAGGATGATGGCAACAACCAGACCGCCGACGGTGGTGATGAGGGCGACTTTCATACCGCCTGCTACCAAGTTCGGGGAGATATCACCTGCAACCTCGATGGCGTCGAATGCCTGAATCAGACCGATCACAGTACCGAGGAACCCGAGCATAGGAGCAATACCGATGAACAGGGAAATCCAGGAGAGACCTTTCTCGAGCTGAGCCATCTGAACGGAACCGTAGCTGGTAACGGCTTTCTCTACGTTCTCAACGCCCTGGTCCATACGGATGAGGCCCTGATAGAAAATGCTTGCAACGGGACCGCGGGTGTTGCGGCAAACGTCTTTAGCCTTCTCAACGTTGCCTGCCTTGAGGGCGTCTTCTACCTGACCGAGAAGCTTGTTGGTGTTGGTCTGAGCCAGGTTGAGGGTGATGATACGCTCAATTGCGATTGCAAGACCCAAAATAAGGCAGATGAGAACCAATGCCATAAAGCCGGCACCACCTTCGATGAATTTTGCTTTGAGCTGCTGGTGAAGGGGTTTGTCGCTGCCGGTAGCCTCGAACGGGTTAACGGGTGCTGCTTCCGGAGCGGGAGCAACTGCCTCGTCCTCTGTGCCCAGAGTCTGCTCTGCAGCCTGAGGCTCATCTTGCGCTTTTGCGGATTGGAAAGCAGTGAAAGTCAGAAGACCTGCTACTGCCAAAAACATGAAAACTTTTTTCATAGGTTTTTAATTAATGATAATATAGATTTTGCGTTGTTTGCAATATTGTGGTGCAAGTTAAGAAATAATTTTTGAAAACTGAAATAAAATCTCGGCGTTCTTTGTGGTGACGGCATCCACCACGCCCAAATCAACCCCCTTGATTTGGGCTATTTTCTCTGCCACAAACCGCACGTAGGCGCTCTCGTTGCGCTGCCCGCGATGGGGCACGGGAGTCAGGTATGGGGAGTCTGTCTCCAACAAAACATCTTCCAGCGGAATGCGCTCCAGAGCCGTTGCAATGTGGGCGTTTTTGAAAGTAACCACGCCGCCTATACCGATTTTATAGTCGCCTGCGGCCTTTATTCTCTGGTAAGTTTCCCAGCTCCCGGTAAAGGCGTGGAACACCCCGCGCAGCGGCTTTGCAACCTTTTTGAGGCACTCGAAAATTTCTTCGTGCGCGTCCCGGGCGTGGATAATCACCGGCAGGTTCTTCTCAAAAGCCAGGTCCAGCTGCGCGCAAAAAACCTCCTTCTGCTCTTCGAGATACTCCCGGCTCCAGTACAGATCCATCCCGATTTCGCCGATGGCCACCCACGGCCGGTCGTCAAAATGGTCAAAGACGAACTGCAGTTCATCGCGCCAGTTCTCTCGGATTTCGGTTGGATGCAGCCCTATGGCAGGGTAGGCGAACTGCGGCAGCGCCTCCGCCACCGCTACCATAGCGTCGTGGCAGGAAGAATCGATGCCCGGAGTCACAATCTTCTCCACGCCCGCCTCGCGTGCGCGCTCGACCACAGCCTCGAAATCTTCCCTGTACGCCTCGTCGTAAATATGAGAGTGGGTGTCAATCATATCCGCGAAATTAATCATTTCGCGCAATTCTTGTGGCCGGAAATGTATGTGCTTCAGAAAGGGCTACTCAATATACGATGCTTGCTCGTATATCTCAGGGGTAATCGTGTATGTGACGTCGTAGTTCTTGTCGTAAATCATAATGCCGGCATCAAAGGAAAGGAAAGGCAGATCTTTTATATCAACAGGGATGCCTGAATATTCATACGGCTTACCAGTCGCATTATGATAGGATATCTTGGCGTCATCAAACTTGAAAGTATAGGACGCATTAGGACCTTCTTCCGCATCAATCAACGTAATTATGCCGGAGGATCCAGAATTGATGGTGACCAAATCTTGATAGCTGAAGAAGTCGCTTTCGTGTCCAACAGTTACAGTATGCCCTGTATTATTGACAAATAAACGGTTGGCACTTATTCGATCTGATATTATCGGTCCGAAAGTATAACCATCTTTCCCGAATACTGCAGCTGATTCTTTATTTGTAATATTCTGCAGTGAAAGAGTGAGTTGTTCGTCAAAAATGGCAGATGTAAAAGTTATAGAGGAGTGTGAGGGGCTGGTTTCATCTATGGTGCCGGACACTTTAAACGATCTGGTTAAAGCCCCTTTTTTCTGGTAATTTCTATGGTTGTCAATAGTATATGAGATATCGCCGGTAATAATATCGCAATTAAATGAGAGGACAGATTCATTTGTTTCAAACGGAATATCCGAGAACTTCAATACAAATTCATTGATGGAATAACCAGCCGCATCTTCTGGCCCTTTATAGCGGAATGATAATTCTGCTGTATTACCATAAGGCCTTATATCCACACAGGCGAATTCAGTTGTCAGCATAGTTTCCATTTCCTCCCCTAAGACGAAATTTGTGGGCGCATAATAACGGATAAGCTTTCCGCCCTTAGGAAGCTGTTGACAGCCGCCAAGAACGATTATGGTAAAAAGGAATAGCCAGATATACATCTTTTTCATAGAATGACGAGATAATGGTTAGTATAAATTAACAAGATTGTTGAAATCTGAAAGAGAATACAATACACCGACTTCTTGCTGCATTAACGATTTGGACTGAGACCATGTTTTGGGGCCTATCGCAAAATTCAATACATCTGTGACAGGGACACTGGAAATCGCGTCAATGACATAAGATGATCCCAGTATAGTATTTTGATTAAAATCATCAACAAGGTCAATATATATTGGGGTATAGTAGTCTGATGAAAGCCCTTGCCACCCTTGGCGGCCTTGTGTACAAGCATTGTGAACCATAGCATCAGTTGTTAAAACGGTATGGTAATATTTTTTTACATTATACCACCCCATAAAGGAAGCAAAGGACTCCTTTATCCTTGAAGTAGTTAACCCAAACTGTGTGCCCATCTCAGCGTAATGTGATGCATGACCCAATTCGTGTAGTACCGTTCCGAAGATTTTACTTGCACTTATGTTATACTGGCACACCTCAATGTAAGGCGGATTCGCCGAGGGGAAAAACCACCCGACACCGCTAATGCCATTATGTGTCAATGAGGTAGTATCAGCATACGCGGCAATTCGTAGGGGGGTGTCTAAATGTAGTTTGTCTATATTGTTGAGTAAATCATTACTTCCCTTATAATAGTAACGCGCAGATAGAAAAACCTGATGATAAAAATCATAGTTGTAATCGATGTTTGTTACAGGCGATCCAAGTTCAGTCGTATAAGGTAATTCTGTTAAATTGTCAACGATGTCTACTAATTCAAAGACATAGTTGGAGGAATTGTCTTCAGTAACTTTAAAATTCCTTGTAAATAAATCAATAATCACCCAAGATGACATTGGGACGTTTTCTGGAACAACCACTTTCCCGTTTACATCAGCATAAGCATTGTATGTGTAGTATGTATCATAGTCGAAGTATCGCACATGAATATTTGATGCATTTCTGTATGCACTAAGCACATTATCATAAAATCTGAACCTTAATTGCCAGGGAGAGCTAAAAGCCGGATTGCTCCCCGCGTCTGGCCGCACGCCTCTTGTCAGACAATTTGGAGAGAGCGCGGCAGCAAGACTGCTATCTATTACAGTTGGAGAGGATGGTGTGTAAATCTCATAGAGAATCTCATACTGTATGTTCGAAGGGAGGTCTTTTGTAACAGGCCATCTTGCATATATTGGAGTAAATACAGGCGGATTCCCCGGACCTTCAACAATGTCACTTGTGCCTAATGATTCTGTTGTGCGCGAATAATCCAGGTCGCAGATGGGGGCGGGATGGGATGATTTCTTTTGCCCAACAGGGCGATATCCAAACGGAATACGCGATACCCACATAGTGGTGTCGGCGAGCAATGTATGAGCTGTTGTTTCTTCATGTGGCGTGAATTTGATGGCTCTGTGGGTTGGCGCCAGTTTGTTGGTATTCCGAGTAAGCCTTTCGTACACTTCTTGTACATGTGATAATTCATACATATCCTCGTGGGGAACGAGGTAAAGGCCACTCGTCTCATCATAAACGGCATCATCTAAATTGGCCTTGGTCAATACCCGATCCCGAGTGGACATCTTACAGCTATCATTGTTGAATGTCGTGTTTTTGCTGCAAGACCATACAAGACAAGAGAAAAGTGCGATAAAAGTAAGATGTTTCCACATAAGGATGAAATGATATGGTTATAAAACAAATATAAGGAAGATAATTTGAATAAGCAAGTCAGGTCATTGTATGCGATAATCGGAGGCTATGCCGCGAAATTAATCATTTCGCGGCAATTGAACATAATAATATAGAGAGCGAGAATCGATTAAATAAAGTGTTTAACACATTTTGTTTAATATATGATTCGCAACAGTATGGCTCCCTTGACGGAAATCACCTTTTCTTCTTTTATAAACTATCTGTCTTTAGCGTATCTATTTTATTTAAAATATTGACCGGCAATACGTTAAATCCAAAGAATAGTTGATTCTCGTGATAATTAAGGAACTGGATATACTTTATGATGAGTGAGTAAGTATGTCTGGCTGGCGCTGTGCTTTTTTCTTTACCATCATTAAAACAAATGGCTTCGTGGTGCACTATGCGATTGCGGAAGGTTTTGATTTGCTGGAGTTCATTGTAAATAGCTCGCTGCCCAAGGCCTTTTGTCCTTGATGGAAAAATTTGCAGAATTGATTGCCCGCCAAGGGCAAAGGGCCGTCTGGAGAATAGGTGCGTCCAAAAACCGAATGAGACAGAAGAAACCAAACGGTCATTCGAGTAACGACCGGTTTTGTCTAATTGGTTAATTATTTTTTCTACGGCTGGTCGTTGAGGATTGTTTTCTAACATACCGCCTGGGACCAACTGATGCCTTATCCAGTCTGGATCAGCGAAATAGCTTTTGAAGTGCTCGTTGATTGCATTACGCAATACTACCTCAAATATGGCGAGTGTTCCGTAGAATTTTTGGCAGAGCTTGTTGTTATGACGATAGAGAACCATTGCTGTTGAATGGTTGTCCCCACAGGCGTCCAGGTAGATCTTTAATCTAGCTGGGGAGAAGGCTTTTTCGATGTCAGAATAATTCATTGTTTTGGTTTCTATAGAAACTGTTGCAATTAACGGAATTATATGTATCTTTGTATTCGCAGTCCCGTGTGTCCCTGAGCAATCAAACACGCGGGTTTTGTTTTTTATGCCCATCATTTCACCCGATATCTGTTCCCGGACATAAGGATAATGCTGCCGGACATTTCGAGTTCGAGGAGGGGGAGGGAGATGGATCGACTGTCGCAGCCGGTGGCGGCGCAGATGGCGGAGATGTCCGATTCGGGGTGGTCGGCCAGGAAGGTGAGGATGGCGGTCTTGAGGCGGCCGCGGGCCTCGGAGCCGGGGAGGCCGCAGAGGGCGTCGGAGGCGGTGCTGCGGCGTTCAGCATCAAAAACGAGCGGCAGTTGCCCGGCCGGTTCGTCCCAGCCCATAGCCCGCTTTATGCTGCCGGCGCCCGTCACTATGGCCGCGATGTTCTCTTCGATAATCTCGTTGCATCCCTTGAAAGTGTTGTCGTCTATGCGGCCGGGCACAGCAAACACGCTGCGGTCGTAGTCCTGCGCCAGCCGGGCGGTGATTAGCCCGCCGCCCTTGAGTTTTGACTCCACCACCAGCGTGCAGTCTGCCAGGGCAGCGATTATACGGTTGCGCCGCACGAAATTCACCGGATACCCTTCGGTGAAGGGCGAAAACTCCGTCAGCACCGCCCCGTGGGCCATAATTTCGTCCGCCAGCTGCTCGTTGCTGCGGGGGTAGATATTGTCGAAACCGGTCCCCATAACCGCCACCGTGTCCAGCCCGTTGCGAAGGGCAAAGGTGTGGGCGTAGGTGTCGATGCCCAACGCCAGCCCGCTCACCACTACCGGCTTGATGCCGCAGGTGGCCAGCCCTTCTATTATGGTGGAGCAGTACTTGCGGCCGTACTGCGTGGCGGCCCGGGTGCCCACAATGGCAATGAACCGCGGCCGGTTATAATCGCAGAACCCCTTGGAATAGAGAATTATGGGAGCATCCGGACACTCCCGCAGCCGGCGCGGATAACCGGAGTCGGTATAGGTCACTATGTCCACTCCGTGGTCCAGCGCCCACTCTATGTCGCGGTGCGCCCGCTCCATATTCTGCTGTCCGAACAGCTTTGCGGCGCAGCGCGCCAGCGGCGGGCACACCTCCACCGCCTCCCGCCGGTCGCACTCGAAAATATCTTCAACAGACCCGAAACAATCGATTATCTCCTTTGCGGCGGAGATGTTCCCTTCGAAACAGTTGCTCAAGGCAGCTGCATAAACAAAATAATCCCGTCTCATTTTCCTTGCGTTTTTATGCGCAAGGTAGTCAGACGGGATTGATTCGGGAGGTGTAAAACAGATAGAAACCTCCGAAATTTCTGTTTTTAAAATTAGATGATGAGCATCGCGTCGCCGTAGGTGCCGAACTTGTAGCCCTCGGCAAGCGCCACTTCGTATGCGTGCATAACGTTTCGATAGCCTCCGAAGGCTGCGACGTTCATAAGCATAGTCGACTTGGGCAGGTGGAAATTGGAGATGAGAGCATCGGGAATTGTTACCTTATAAGGCGGGAATATAAATTTGTTGGTCCAACCTTCATATTCTTCAATCTCCGCAGTGGTGGTTACAAAGGTCTCCAAACCGCGCAAAACGGTGATGCCAACGGCAACCACGCGGTGGCCGCTGTGCTTGGTGGCGTTCACCTTGGCGGCGGTTTCTGCCGAAATAAACAGCGGCTCGCTGTCCATCTTGTGCTTGGAAAGATCTTCCACATCTACCGTGTGGAAATGGGCGTTGCCCATATGCAGAGTGATGAATGCCTGCTCCACTCCTTTGATTTCCAACCTCTTGAAGAGGATGCGGCTGAAGTGAAGACCGGCTGCGGGCGATGCCACGGCGCCCTCGTTCTTGGCGTAGATGGTCTGGAAGCGCTCTTTGTCAATCTCCTCCGCACGCGGACGGATCCACTTGGGAACCGGCAGCGAACCTATGGTGTAGAGAGCCTTTTTGAACTCCTCGTAGGGGCCGTCGTAAAGGAAACGCAGGGTGCGGCCGCGGCTGGTGGTGTTGTCAATCACCTCCGCAACCAGGCTGTTGTCGTCGCCGAAATAAAGCTTGTTGCCAATTCTTATTTTGCGGGCGGGGTCCACCAGCACATCCCAAAGGTGCTGGTCCTTGTTGAGCTCGCGCAGCAGGAACACCTCGATTTCTGCACCGGTCTTCTCTTTGTTGCCATAGAGTTTGGCGGGGAAAACCTTGGTGTCGTTGAACACGCACAGGTCGCCCTCATCCAAATAATCGATAAGATCCTTGAAAATCTTGTGTTCAATTTCTCCGGTGTCTTTGTGCAGCACCATCAAGCGGCACTCGTCGCGTTCTTCGGAGGGGTATTTTGCAATCTGATCCAGCGTCAGCGGGAATTCGAATTCTTTTTGCTTCATGCGATATTTCGGTAATTAAACAGCAAAAATATTGGATGAATGCAATAATTCCAAAGAAATTGCATTTTTTATTTCAAAATCGCCTGATAATGTGCGTCTAAGGGCGGTCAGATGCGCCCCGCTGCCAACCGCCAGCCCCAAGTCGCGGGCCAGCGAGCGGATGTAGGTCCCCTTGCTGCAGCGCCAGCGCACGGTGGCGGCAGGGCGGCCGGAAGGGGCCGTGGCCAGCTCCAGCAGCTCCGCCTCCTCTATGGTGATGGGAGAGGCCTTCATTTCCACCGCCTCCCCGGCGCGGGCATATTCGTAGGCCCTGGCGCCGTTAATCATTTTGGCGGAGAATATGGGCGGAACTTGTTCCTGAGGGCCAATAAAGCCCTCAAGAGCCTTTTCCACTATCTCTTTTGTGATGTGTTCGAACGGATATTCAGCGTCGACTGGCTTCTCCAGGTCGTAACTCGGGGTGGTGGCGCCGAACTCTATGGTGGAGATATACTCCTTGGTGCTGGCCTGCAACTGGTCCGCAATTTTGGTGGCGCGGCCGGCGCAAATAATCAGCAGCCCGGTGGCCAGCGGGTCCAGCGTTCCGGCGTGGCCTACCTTAATCTTTTTCTGGTGGAAGTGCTTCTGCAGCGCAATCTTCATTTTGTGCACCGCGTCCGCGCTGGTCCAGCGGTAGGGTTTGTCGATAGGGAACACCAACCCGTCCGGGTAGTCCTCCAGAGTGGCGGAGAGCGGCCCGGCAAAGTTGCGGTCTACTATCGCGGCCTTGATCACTGTTTGGGCACGGGTATCTTGTCGATGCGCTTCTGATGGCGGCCCCCTTCGAATTCGGCATCCAGATAGGCGTCAAGAATCCTCACCGCCTGCTCCTTGGTGAGGAAACGGGCGGGCATAGAGAGAATGTTGGCGTTGTTGTGGCGCTTTGCCAGCGATGCAATTTCCGGGTCCCAGCAAAGGGCGGCGCGCACCCCCTGATGTTTGTTGAGGGTCATTGTGATGCCGTTGCCGCTGCCGCACATTGCCACACCGAAATCTACCTTGCCGCCCTCTACCGCAAAGGCGAGGGGGTGGGCGGTGTCGGGATAGTCCATACTCTCTGCGGAGAAGGTGCCGAAGTCCTCAACCTTGTTGCCGCGCTCCTCCAGGAGGGCTTTTATGTATTCTTTGAGTTCGTAACCCGCGTGGTCGCAGGCCATTCCAATCTTTGCCATAACTATCTTTCTGATTGTTTTTCTATGTTTTGCATCATTTGCTCCTGGCGCTGTTTGCGCAGCATCCTGTCGCGGCGGTCAAAAGCAGTTTCGCTCTCCTTCTGCTGCAGGTCCTCGGAGTTGTCCACAATAAGGGCCGGTTTGCCAATGTAGCGGTCCTTCTTGGTCACGGAGAGCAGGTCGCCGGTGTTGAGCGGCAGGCCGTGGCGAACGTAGCTGAAATCTTCGTCCGTAACGTCCACGGTAATAATTTTGTCGCGGTTAACGCTGTCCAGGTCTACCTGCGGCAGGTCGGTCATATCGTATCCGGTCGCCACAATGGTCACGGTAATCTTGTCTACCAGCGAGTCGTCGCGCACCACGCCGCACTTGAAATTGCTGGCGCCGCCGGTGGCGCTGGTTACGTAGTCCATAATCTGCTGCTTCTCCTCCACGCGCATTTCGCTGGCGCAGATGTTCACCAACGCCTTGCTGGCCTTGGTAATGTCGCAATTGCTCATAAGAGGGGAGGTGAGGGCGCTCTCCACCGCCTCGCGGGCGCGGTTGCTCCCTTCGCCGGTGCCGACGCCCATAAACGCCATTCCGCTGTCCTTCATAATGCGGCGCACGTCGGCAAAATCGACGTTTATGACGCCGCGGGAGAAGATAATGTCGGTGATGCTCTTCACCGCCGTGGCCAGCACTTCGTCCGCCTTGTTGAGGGCGTCGAAGAACTTAAGGTCGGGATAGACCTCGTAGAGCCGCTGGTTGTCTATAATAAGCAGCGAATCCACGTGGCGGCTCAGCTCGCGGATACCCTCGGTGGCGCGGTACATTGCGTCCGGACCCTCGTCGCGGAAGGGGATGGTGACAACCGCCACCGTCAGAAGCCCCTTCGACTTGGAGGCCTCCGCAATTACGGGCGCTGCGCCGGTGCCGGTGCCGCCTCCCATACCGCAGGTGATAAACACCATCTGGTTGGTGCCGGTTAGTATGTTGTTTATGTCGTCCAGGCTCTCGGTGGCGGCCTTCTTGCCCACCAGATAATCGGTGCCGGCGCCAAGGCCTTTGGTTATTACGCCGCCCAGCTGGAGTTTCTGGGGCACGGGGCTGTCGGACAGGTGCTGGAAATCGGTATTGCACACCACATAGTCTATGTGGTCCATTCCCTGCTCGTACATATAGCTTACGGCATTGGTGCCGCCGCCGCCCACGCCAATCACTTTAATTATGTTGCCCTTTTCGATCCAGTCGTCCGGGATAATAGATTCGAATTGCTTTTTCATAATGCCGATTAGTCGTTGCTAGTAGTGAATAAATCCCCAATCCAGCCCGTCAGTTTCTGCTCTATCTTGCTCGGTTCGCGCTTTACCGGTTCGGGCTCTTCTTCCTCATCTGCTTCTTCCTCCTCATCTTCCTCTTCTTCTGCCAGTTCCGCCTCCAGTTTGGCTTTGCGCTCCGCCTCCTTGCGGGCCGCCTTTTCTTCTGCCAGCTGCTGTTTGAGGCGCATCTTTTCTTCTTTCTCTTTGCGCCTGCGCTCGCGCGGACTCAGCTTGGTGATGGGCTGTCCGGCAAAGATATCCACCGATTTGGTGGGGGCCGACGTGGTGCGGATGCGGGCCGCGCCGGTGGCAATTTCGCTCTCGTGCTCGAAACTGTCTATAAGGGCGCCCACAATGGAGCAGGCGGTGGTGTCAAAGCAACTTGTTTTGGAGCTTTCGCTTATGTTGCCCTGGGCGTTGGCCAGGCGCACCCGCATACCCGTAATGGCGCGGGCCAGTTCCTTGATGTGCTCCAAATATGCGGTACCGCCGGTGATTACCAGCCCGGTCGGAATCTTGTTTATGTAGCCCGATTTTTCAATCAGATAGTAGGCGGCCTCCAGAATCTCGCTCACGCGTGCCTCTACAATCTGCTGCAGGAAATCCAGGGAGACGTCCTTGGTTTCGCCGCCGCCCACGCCCTGAATCACGAGCTTCTTGTTCTCGGTGTTGCTCTCGTCTATGCAGTTGCCGTATTTCATTTTGATTACCTCGGCAATGTTGGTGGTGAGGCAGGTGTGGTAGCGGATGTCGCTGGTTATTGTGTTGCCGGCAAACGGAATAACCCCGATGCTGCGCACAATGTTGTCTTTGACAACCACCACGTCCGTGGTGCCGGCGCCTATATCCAGCAGCGCCACGCCGTTTTCACGCTCGTTCTCGTTGAGGGTGGCCATTGCGCTGCCCACGGGCGAGAGCACTGTGCGCACCACGTTCATCCCGCAGCTCTCCACCACCTCGCGCTTGTTGCGGTCGGCGTTTATTTTGCCAAGTATGAGGCGGTATTTGGCAATTACATATTTGCCCGACATACCCTCCACCTGGTCCGGCGGATTGCCAATGGAATCGTCTATGTCGTAGGTCTGGGGAATGGCGTCCAGCACCATTTCGCCAGCTACTGTGTCGGCGTGGAAGGCCTCCTCGCGCCACCGCAGCAACTCGTCCTGGCTAATAAGGTTGTTGCCGGAACGCTTTGCGCGCAATTCATATTCGACGGTGCGGAGCCCCTGGCTGCCGGCGCACAGAATAACGTCGGTGACTGTTTCGCCGAATTCCTGCTCGATTTCGTGCTTGCAGCGGGCCAGCGCCTCAATTATGCGCTGCGAGTTCTGCACGTCGCCGCGGGACATACCCTTGGCAACCGGCACGACCTTGTGGTGCACCACCTTTATGCCGTTGGACCCGGCTTCGGCCACCGCCATTGCGACCTTGGATGTGCACAGTTCAACTGCTACTAAATAGTCGTTCATATCTATTTGCAAATTATTTGATCTTTATATTTGAGGTTGACGACAGAGTACTTCTTGCCATTTTTTGCGGCGGAGGGGCGGATGGTGCGGTAGTAGCCCGCCATCTTTTCCAGTTTGGCGTCTATATCTGTGAGACTGCCAAAAATGAATTTCTCGTCGCAGCTGCGGGTGTACAGCACCATGTCGCTGGCCTCGTTCACCCAAATCTGTACCACCTCGCGGCTCCAATAGGGGTTACTGCGGATAGTTTCGGTGAGAGTGAGCATATCCTTGAGCCACGGCCCGCCCTCCTTGGGAAAGCCGCTGCCGCCTGCAGGGGTGCGGAACATCAACTTGCCGCTCACCACCGGCAGATCCAGCGTCACCTTGCCCAGCAACGGGAGTATATAGCCGCTGCTGTCGCAGTAAAAACCGCCCTGCGGCGTCATAAACCGCGCCACCGGGTTGCGCTGGGTCACCTCCAGGTTAAGCGTGGACGGAGTGCTTACGTAGGCCTCCGCCTTGCAAATCGCGCTGGTCTGGCACAGGTAATTCTCAAGAGCGTTTATGTTGAGGTCGCCCAACTTCTTGCCGAGGGCGGCGGGGCGCACCATACCGGCCACCTCGCTCTCCGACACAAAGTTCTGGGCCTGGCTGTTGGTTATGATGACGTTTATCTTGTCGCACTTGAGCTGCTTTGCCTGCTGCGCCGCGTAACGGTCGGCGCAGTAGAAGTAGCCGCTGAAAAGCGCGCACACCACCACGAAACCCAATATTACCAGAATCTTCCTAAACATTCTTGAGATATTCTTCTATTACGGGTATAAAACGGTCTATGTCGCCCGCCCCGAAAGTCACGAGGCAGTCTATCTTTCTTTGTTTGAGTGTCTCCATAAGCTGCTCCTTGGGCACCAGGGTCTTGTCGGCAATGGTCACCTTGGAGAGAATCATTTCGGAATTCACACCTTCGATTGGGAGTTCGCGGGCGGGGTAGATGGGCAGCAGTATCAGACTGTCCAGCTTGCTGAGTGCCGCCGCGAATTCGTCTGCAAAGTCGCGGGTGCGGGTGTAGAGGTGGGGCTGGAAAATGCCGCACAGGTGGCGCCCGGCAAAAATCTCGCGCATAGCGCTTATGGCAGTGGCAATCTCCTGCGGATGGTGGGCATAATCGTCTATATAGGCCACTTCTGGGGTGTTCACATGTATGTCAAACCGCCTCTCCACGCCGCTGAAGGTGGCAATGGCGTTCTTTACGCGCTCCGGCTCAACCCCGTAGAGCAGCGCCACGGCACTGGCGGCCACGGCGTTCTCTACATTGACCCAACCAGGAACACCCACGGTGCAGCCGGCAATGCGGCCGCCGGGATAATTAAGGGTGAAGGAGAAATAACCCCCTTGCAGAGGATGTATGTCCGAAGCGTAAAAATCGCACGGTTTGTCAAAAGAATAATGGAGTATTTTGGCCGACACACCCTCGGTGCGCAGGTCGGCGCCAAGTTTGGCCACTACCGTGCCGCGCACTTGAGCGGCGAACTGCCGGAAGGCCTCCTTCACGGCGTCGTGGGTGCCATAGATGTCCAGATGGTCCGCATCGACGGCGGTCACTACCGCAATCTGCGGGTGGAGTTGGAGGAACGACCGGTCGAATTCATCTGCCTCGGCCACCAGCACATTGCCCTTGCTCATAAGCAGGTTGCTGTGGTAGTTCTTGGAGATGCCTCCCAGGAAGGCGGTGCAACCGTCTTCGGTGCCGCTGGCAAATATGTGGGCCAGCATAGTGGAAGTGGTGGTCTTGCCGTGGGTGCCGGACACCGCCAGGCAGTCCTTGCCGCTGGCAATTTCGCCCAGCGCACGGGAACGCTTGCACATATTGTAGCCCTTCTCGCGCACATATTGCAGTTCCTGCAGTTCTGCCGGAATGGCGGGAGTGTATATAACAAAAGTCTTGGCCACGTTGATCGGCACCAGGTCGGGGCGGTCTTCGTAGTGCACCTGAATCCCCTCGCTCTCCAGCTCCGCCGTCAGGCGGGAAGGGGTGCGGTCGTAACCCGACACGTTCTTGCCGATATATTTGAAGTACCGGGCCAGCGCGCTCATCCCGATACCACCTATCCCTATGAAATAATAGTTGTCGAACATACTACTTGCAAAGTTTTAAAACCTCGGCTGCAATGTCGTCTGCAGCGCTTTTTTTACCCAGTTTCAATATGTTGCGCTCCATTGCGGCAATCTTCTCCGGGTCAGAGAGCAGCCTTTCTGCGGTCTCCATCAGCTGGGCGCGGGCGTCGGCGTCCAGCACCATCATAGCCGCATCTTTCTCCACCAGGGCCATAGCGTTGTGGCGCTGGTGGTCCTCAGCCACGTTGGGGGAGGGGACGAAAATGGTTGCCTTTCCGGTGACGCACAGTTCCGAAATGGTGCCTGCTCCGGCGCGGGACACAATAACGTCCGCCACGGCGTAGGCCAGGTCCATCCGGTCTATGAAGGTGAAATTCTTGACGTTAGCGCACGGGTGCTCCTTGAGGAACGCCTCTATCTCGTCTTTATAATATTTGCCGCTCTGCCACAGAACCTGATAGTCTGCGGCGGCGCCTTTCTCCATTATCCATTTCTGCACGCTCTCGTTGAGGGTGCGGGCGCCCAGGCTGCCGCCCACCACAAACAAGGTGCGCTTTTGCGGGTCCAGGCCATAATATTCATAACCCTCCTTGCGCTGCGCCTCTGTGGGCGGGTTGATTCCCTCGCGCAGGGGGTTGCCGGTAAAGATTATCTTCTCCGCCGGGAAAAAGCGCTCCATACCGTCGTATGCCACGCAAATCTTCTCTACCCGGCTCCCCAGCTTCTTGTTGGTGAGGCCGGCAAAGGAGTTCTGCTCCTGAATGAGGCAGGGGACGTGCATCCGGGAGGCCGCCATAAGCATAGGGGCGCTGGCATAGCCGCCCACTCCCACGGCCACGTCGGGCTTGAACTCGCGCACAATTTTCCTGGCCCTGCGGACGCTCTCCGCCACCTTGAAGGGGAGCAGGAGGTTTTTGAGAGACAGGCTGCGCTGCAGCCCGGCCACCGGCAGCCCCACAATCTTGTAGCCCGCCTTGGGCACGCGCTCCATCTCCATTTTGCCGATAGCCCCTACAAACAGTATTTCGCACTCGGTGCCGCTGCGTTTGAGGGCGTCCGCAATGGATATGGCGGGGAAGATGTGTCCCCCGGTGCCGCCTCCGCTTATTATTATCCTTTTCATTGCTCTATGCGTTAAGTTTAATTGTTTCCTGGTTTTCGCCGGCCGCCTCGGGGGCGTTTTCATAGTCATTTTCACCAGCTGCAGCAGCCTCGGCCGCCTTGCGCTCCTCCTCCAATTTGTTTACGGTGCGGCTTACAGACAGAATTATGCCGAAAGCCGCGCTCAGCACCAGATAGGCGGTGCCGCCGTGGCTTATAAGGGGCAGGGTGTGGCCCGTAATCGGTATCAGGCGCACGTTCACCAAAATATGAAGGAAGGCCTGCGTAGAAATAAGAAAGGCCAGGCCCAGCACCAGCGATTGCGAAAAGGCGTCGGGGCACTTGAACGACAGGCTGATGCAACGGAACAGGAAAATGAGATACAGCAAAATTATGGCGAGGCCGCCAATAAAGCCCGCCTCCTCTACAATAGCTGCGAATATAAAGTCGGAGAAGGCCATAGAGAGGCTGTATCGGGCGGTGCCGTTGCCGATTCCCTTGCCGAATATGCCCCCCTCCTTGATGGCTATTTTTGCGCTCTCGCTCTGCCGTTGGTCGCGGTCCAGTTCCTCTTTCTGCTCCCGGGTGAGTTTGGTGAGATCTATTGTGGAGTCTTGCTGCCCCTTGCCCGCAAAGTTTTCGAAACGCCCCTCCACGGTGGCGATTCGGTTAAAGAGCGGGAATTCGGCTGCTTTGGGGCTGATGGCCAGCGAAATGTGATAGATGCCGAACAGCAGCCCTATCAGCACGATGGCCCCGCCCATAGTGAGCAGCAGGAACTTGAATTTGACGTCCATAAAATAGAACAGCAGCATACTCACCAGCGCCAGCAGCAGGGCAGACGAGAAGCTGTTTATCATTATGCACGCGCACACTGCAATTACCCACACCAGCAACTTGAGGAAGAACCCCTTGAAGGTGCGAATCTCCTTGGTGTATTTTTCGATGCCCCAGCTGAGGAATATTATGAGGCCGACCTTTACGAACTCGAAAACCTGCAGCGTGTGGCCCATAATCTTGAGGCCGCGCACTGCGCCGTTGCGCTTGTCCTGCAGGCCGGGCACGAACAGCAGCAACAACATAAGGAAAGTGATTCCGAAGATATACGGGGCCAGCTTGCGGTACAATTTGTAAGGGAAGGCATAGCACAGGAACAGCGCCGCGAAACCAAGCGCAACGCTGCCGAACTGCTCCACGTATATGGAGGTCTTGCTCATCATATCGGGGTTGTTCTTGGTTAGGAACGAACCCACCGAAAAGACGGCAAGAATGGATATCATTGCAAACATTGCAACAATGAACCATATAACGCGGTCGCCTCTGAGCCTTACTTTTGCCATATCTTATTACAGGTTGCGCACCGCCTCTTTGAACTGGCGGCCGCGGTCTTCGTAGCTCTTGAACAAATCGAAACTTGCGCAGCAGGGGGAGAGCAGCACGGTGTCGCCCTCCACCGCCAGACGGCTGGCGGCGCGCACCGCCTCCTCTGCGGAGAGGGTGTCCACAATGGCGTCCACCTTGTCGTCGAAAGCGGCGTGTATCTTGGTGTTGTCCACGCCCATACATACAATGGCGCGCACCTTTGCACGCACCAGGTCGAACAGCGGCTCATAGTCGTTGCCCTTGTCCTTGCCGCCCAGGATGAGCACCACGGAGGTGGTCATACACTCCAGGGCATACCAGGTGGAGTTTACGTTGGTCGCTTTGGAATCGTTCACATACAGCACTCCGCCCACGCTCAGCACCTTTTCCATACGGTGCTCCACCGGGGCAAAGGAGGTGAGGGCGTTGCGTATGCCGTCGTTGGTAATGTTCATCAACTTACCGGTGAGGGCCGCCGCCATACTGTTGTACACGTTGTGCTTGCCCTGCAGCGAAAGGTCGGAAACCGCCATCTCGTAGGGGTCGTTGCCGTAGTTTACGTGCATCCGGCCGCCCAGTGTATAGGCACCTTTTTCTACAGTGTGCTCCTGGGTTATGGGGAGCATCTGCGCCTTTATCACAATCTGGTTGAGGTTCTTTACCGTGACGTCGTCGTCGCTGCAGAAAATAAAGCAATCTTCCGCCGCCATATTCTGGGTGATGCGGAACTTGGCGTTTACATAGTTCTGCAGGTCGTAGCCATAGCGGTCCAGATGGTCCGGGGTTATGTTAAGCAAGATGGCTATGTCCGCCTTGAAATCGTACATATTGTCCAGCTGGAAGCTGGAGAGCTCCAGTACGTATATGTCAAAATGCTCGGTTGCTACCTGATAGGCGTAGCTGCGGCCAATGTTGCCGCCCAGACCCACGTTAAGCCCGACGTTCTTGAGCATATAATAAATCAGGGAGGTGGTGGTGGTTTTGCCGTTGCTGCCCGTTATGCAAATCTTTTTGGCAGTGTCGTAGCGCCCCGCAAATTCAATCTCGGATATGATGGGGATGTCCATCTCAATGGCCTTGGCCACCAGAGGGGCTGTTTCGGGGATGCCCGGGCTCTTTATTATCTCGCTTGCGTCGAGCACCTTTTCCCAGGTGTGGCCGCCCTCTTCGTATTGTATATTATATTTTTTGAGCGTCTTTTTATTGTCTGCCGACAAAGTGGAAATGTCCGACAGAAATACGTCGAACCCTTTCACCTTTGCCAATACAGCTGCGCCAACTCCACTCTCGCCGCCGCCCAAAACTGCTATTTTTGCCATTCTTTTTATCGTATTTTAAGTGTTACAATTGTCAGTACAGCCAGGATGATGGATACAATCCAGAAGCGGGAGACTATGCGCGCCTCGGGCTGGATTTCCTGCGGCCGCTGGATAAGGGCCTTGGGGTCCTCCTTCTGGAAATGGTGGTGCAGAGGGGCCATCCTGAAGACCCTCACGCCCTCGCCTTTTTTCTTTTTGGTATATTTAAAATATGCCCGCTGGATAATTACGGACAGGCTTTCTGCCAAATATACGCCGCATAAAATGGGGAGCAGCAGCTCCTTGCGGATAAGCACCGCGCACACGCCAATTACGCCGCCCAGCATAAGGCTGCCGGTGTCGCCCATAAAGACTTTTGCGGGGAACGAGTTGTACCACAAGAAGCCCAGCAGCGCGCCCACCAGGGCCGCCATATACACGGCAATCTCGCCGCTGGCCGGTATGTACATAATATTCAGGTAGTTGGCATACCCGACGTGGCCCGACAGATAGGCCAGTATACCCAGCGTCGTGCCCACTATGGCCGCGACGCCCGCCGACAGCCCGTCCATACCGTCCGTCAGATTGGCGCCGTTGGAGCAGGCGGTTATAATAAAGATGATGACCAGGATGTAGAGAATCCAGGTCCACCACTGGCCCGCCTTGCCCTTGAGCGGCGACAGCCAGGAATAGTCGAATTCGTTGTTCTTCACGAACGGGATGGTGGTCTTGGCGTTGTTCTCCACCACCACGGAATGTACCTGCTCTTCTTCTGCGGCCTGTCCGCTGCCGCCCACGCGGAAGCCCAGCTGGCTGCTGAAGCACAGCGTGAGGCCCACAACCAGGCCCAGAATCACCTGCGCAAGAATTTTCTTCTTGCCGGAGAGGCCGTCCTTGTTGTGCTTCACAATTTTGGCGTGGTCGTCCAGATAGCCAATGAAGCCCATCCATACGGTGGCAATTATAAGCAGGATGTTGTTCAGGTTGGTAAGGTCGCCGAACAGCAATATGGGCACCAGTATCGCTAGGGCTATTATCATTCCTCCCATAGTGGGGGTGCCTTTCTTGCTAAGTTGTCCCTCCAGCCCGAGGTCGCGTATCTCTTCTCCTATCTGACGCTTTTTGAGCTTGGCAATAATGGCCTTGCCAGACCAGAGGGCGGTTACTATGGCAATCAGGGCGCAGCACACAACACGGAACGATATGTAGTGCATAAGGCCGCTTCCGGCAAAGGAAATGCCCTGTGAATGCAGATAATTGAAAAGATGGTACAGCATATCTTTTGGTTACTTAATCGAGTTGAATACTTCTGCGATGACCTCTTTGTCATCGAAATGATGTTTCATGGTGCCTATAATCTGGTAATCTTCGTGCCCCTTTCCCGCCACCAGAATCACGGCGTGCTCCGGCGCGAACACAATGGCGCTGCGGATGGCCTCGGCGCGGTCCGTAATAAAGACGCACTTGGCCCGGTCCGCCGCGGTGAGGCCCGCCTTTATATCGGCAATAATGGCCTCGGGCTCCTCCGTGCGGGGGTTGTCCGATGTCACCACAACGCGGTCGGCATACTTGGCGGCAATCTGTCCCATTTCGGGGCGCTTGGTTTTGTCGCGGTCGCCGCCGCATCCGAACACGCAAATCAAATATTCGCCTTTGGCGGCCTCCTTTAGCGTCTTGAGCACGTTCTCGAGGGCGTCCGGGGTGTGGGCGTAATCTACCACCGCGGTTATGTCGGCGCCGCCCTTGATATATTCCAGGCGGCCGTCAACAGCCTTCATAGCGCTGACGGCGGTGAGCGCCTCCTCCTTGTCGGCGCCCAGCAGCACTGCGGCAGAATAAACCGCCAGCAGGTTGTAGGCGTTGTGCGCCCCTATGAAGCGGGTCCAAACCTGCACTCCGTCCATAACCAGCTGCATCCCGTCCATAGTCTCCTCCAGCAGGCGGCACTTGAAATCCGCCATCTTCTTGCAGGAGTAGCGGTAGATGTGCGCCTTGCAGTTCTGCACCATAACCTCGCCGTTGGCGTCGTCTATGTTCACCAGCGCAAAAGCGTCTTTGGGCAAATTGTCAAAGAAGGCCTTCTTGCAGTTGCGGTAGTTGTCAAAGGTCTTATGATAGTCCAGATGGTCGTGCGTCAGGTTGGAGAAGATGCCCCCCTTGAAAGTCAGGTCGGCGGTGCGGTCCTGGCTTATGGCGTGGCTGCTGACCTCCATAAAGCAATATTCGCAGCCGGCGGCCACCATTTCGCTAAGCAGCTCCCCGAGCTCCAGCGGGTCGGGGGTGGTGTGGTCTGTGTGATAGCGCTTCGCGCCTATATAGTTGGCGATTGTCGATATCAAGCCGCACTCATAGCCAAGGGAGGTGAAAAGCCGGTAGAGGAGGGTGGCGGTGGTGGTTTTGCCGTTGGTGCCGGTCACCCCCACCAGATTCAGCTTGGCGGAGGGGTGGTCGTAGAAATTGGCGGCCAGGCGGGAGAGCGCCCTGCGGCTCGATTCCACCTTGAGGTAAACCACGCCGTCGGTCTTCTCGAAAGCCCCGTCGTTCTGGTAGACAACCACTTTGGCCCCGTTTTCCACCGCCTTGCCAATAAACTTGTGGCCGTCGGCGGCATTGCCCTCCACAGCCACGAAAAGGCTGCCGGGGGTGCATTTGCGGGAGTCGGTCTCTATGGCGGTGACATCGGCCTGCGCCTTGGCGCTGCCTTCCAGTATGGTTATTCCTGCCGTCAGTTTGTCCAGTTTCATAGCTTCTCTGCCAAAGAAAGAATTACACAATTGGTGTCCGCATCTACCTTGGCTCCGGCGCACGGGCTCTGCTCCACAATTTTGCCGTGGCCCTTGGATTCTACCTTATAGCCCTGGGATTCAAGCAGATAAACTGCGTCCTTGAGGCCCATTCCCACTACGTTGGGCACACTGCCGTCGCTTTCGCGGCTGTCGGTGACCTCAGCTATGGCCGGCATAGCGCCGGTCGACACTATGGGGGTGTTCCAGTCGGGAGAAGATGCGTATATGTTGTCTATAATCTCACAAGCCACCGGGCCGCCCCAGGTACCGCCGTAGAAGTTCTTGGCGGCCAGCTTGGAATAAACGACCACGATTATGGAATACTTAGGATTCTCGTACGGGAAGAAGCCCACGAAAGAGCCCTGGTGCTTCTTGCGCCCCGATGCGTCCATATAACCGCCTTGCGGCAGGGAGATTCGTGCGGTGCCGGTCTTGCCCGCCACGTGCACCTTACAATTGGCAAAAGCGCGGCGCGCCGTGCCGTTTTCGCCTATAACCACCCCGCGCAGCGCCTCCTTGGCCTGGGCGGCGGTCTCCTTGGAGCAGACGCGGCCTATTGTTTCGATGGGGTAGGTATACTCTATGTTGCCGCCGCGCTGCAGGTTCACGAACAGGTGCGGCTTAACCATTATGCCATCGTTGGCAATGGCGTTGTAGAAGCTCAAAATGTGCAGCGGAGTGAGCTGTACGGCATATCCCATACCAATCTGAGGCAGGTCGGCGGGGCTCCAGGTGCGGTCCTTGGGGTCGCGGATGCGGGCCTTGCCCATACCCGGCAGGTCAAAGTCGTAGTTGTAGCTTATGCGGCGCTCGTTGTTGAGCTTGTCCACGAAATCCTGCGGATTCTTGTCGTATTTCTCGCCGGCTATGCGGCGGAACACGTTGTTGGATGATATCTCCAGACCCTTGCGGATGGTAATGGAACTGTAGTTGCGCAGGTAGGTGTCCTCGAAGGGCTTCTTGACCCTCCAATAGTGCCAGAACACGTCGCCCGGCTGGCGGGTGTCCAGGGTTATCTTCTTGTCTTCCAGCGCGGTAACCAGGGTTGCCAGCTTGAACACGCTGCCCGGCTCGCCAAGGCGGCCAATAGCGTAGTTGTACTGCTCCGTGAAGCGGCCCCGCTCGTCCTTTTCCATATTCACCATTGCGCGTATTTCGCCCGTGGCGACCTCCATCACAATCACGGTGCCTGCCTCCAGGTCCGCCTCGTTCTCAATCTTGTGCAGCAGCGCCTTCTGGGCGATGTCCTGCATATCTACGTCTATGGAAATCTGCACGTCCTGGCCGTTCACCGCCGGAATTTCCGGATACAGGGCGTCCGGAATCCAGTTGCCGTGCTCAACGCGGCGCATAGGGCGCAGGCCCGGCTTGCCGCGCAATATTGAATCCAAAGCTCCCTCCACGCCAATCTTGGGGCGTTCTTCGCTGCTGCGCAGGTAGCCCAGGGCGCGGTAGGCCAGTTTGTCATAAGGGTATTCGCGGTGGTCTATCTTCTCCACAATGAGGCCGCCGCGACGGCTGCCAAGCCTCAGGATGGGATACTCGCTTATGGTCTTCATCTCGTCGTAGCCGACGTGCTGCTTGAGCAGCTTGGTGTAGCGTTTGCCGGCGGCGCGGTCGCCCCGCAACATCCGCTCATATTCGTCTGCACTCTTCTCGCGGAAACCGCTCGCGAGCGCCTCCGCCAGGCCGCGGACGTTGTTCTCGAAGGTGGTGTCGCGGGCCACTGTGCAGTCCATCCTTATGAAATATTCCGGGGTGGAGAAGGCCAGGTGGCGCCCGTCGGCCGCCAGAATGCTGCCGCGCACCGGCTCTATGGGGTCCTGGCGGGTGAGCAGCATATTGTACTCGTCCAACTTTATGTCCTTGTCAAAGAACTGCAGATGCACCATCCTTACCACAGCGGTAATCGCTATGAGAAAGAACACCACATATACCAGTGCGACTTTTAGTGCATTCTGCTTCATACTACTCAATAATTATCCGTTTGGGCGGGTTCTCCGGTGCGTGGAGGGAGGTGTTCCCCCCCGATATGAGCATCTTTTCTATGCGGGTGCGCTGGTCCAGGCCGGTGAGGCGCAGGTCCTTTTCCTGATACTCTATCTTCAAGTCTTCCAGCACCTTGTTGTTGTTTTTTATGAGCACCATCCTGTCCTCTACCCACAGCCCCCACATCAAGTAGAGACTCACCAGTATAAAACAGAAAAAGATGAACGGGATTTACCTGTCAACACCTTTTTTTGTTATATACTCTCCACCGAACAAACCGGTGAACCAAGAGAGCAGTTTTTTCTTGGCACCCATATATACTATATAACGCTACTTGTAGTTCATTTCCGTTCTTTTTGCCACCCGGAGCTTGGCGCTGCGGGCGCGTGTGTTGCCGGCAATCTCTTCTTCTGCGGGCAGCACGGGTTTCGCCGTCACTTTTTTCATCAACCCCTCGGAGACGGCATCCCGGAGGGCGTTCTTAACAATGCGGTCTTCCAGCGAGTGATAGGTTATCACCGCCAGAATTCCGTCCGGGGCCAGCGACCGCACCGCCATAGGCATAAAGCGCTCCAGCGCCTGCATTTCGCCGTTTACCTCTATGCGCAGCGCCTGGTAGACCTTTGCCAGATATTTGTGCTGCGCGAAGGAGGGCAGGGCCTTCTCCAGCGCCGCGTTCAGCTGCCCGGTGGTGGCTATTGCCCCGGCCGCGCGCCGTTCGCATATCAGGCGGGCCATCTGCCTGCTGCTGTTCAACTCCCCGTATTCGCGAAAGATTCTCTCCAGAGCCTCTTCGCTGTAGGTGTTCACTATATCTTTGGCGCTTTGCTGCGCCTCGTTGTTCATTCTCATATCCAGCTCGGCGTCGAACCGGAACGAAAAGCCGCGCTCCGCCGTGTCGAACTGGTGCGACGACACCCCCAGGTCTGCCAGAATCCCGTCCACCGCCTCGAACCCGTGGTAGCGCACCCAGTTGTGCACGAACCGGAAGTTGGAGTGCACCGGGATCAAGCGGGCGTCGGAGGGCGCATTGGCCAGCGCGTCGCTGTCCTGGTCAAAGGCGATGAGACGCCCGCCCGCCGACAGCTGCTCCAGAATTGCTCTGCTATGGCCGCCGCCGCCGAATGTTGCATCTACATAAACGCCGTTTGGCTTAATGGAAAGGGCGGATACACTCTCTTTCAAAAGAACAGGTGTATGATATTCAGACATAACCGATACCTCCTTCCTATCCAAGCGTCTTTTCTGCAAGTGCTACATAATCATCGTCGGATAAATTGGTGGCGTCGAGGCTATCCTTCGCCCAAATCTCTATTTTGAAATCCCTCCCGCAGAAGACGGCTTCCTTTTCGATACCTACCGATTCCAGAAGTTCTTTGGGGATGGAGATTCTGCCGAGTTTCTCGTCCGGAACGACCAGGGTGCGGCTGCTGGTATAGGCACGCCAGAAACGCTCGTCGTCCCTGTTGAAGAAGTTCAACCTTGATCGCACTGCCTCGGACTCTTTTTCCCACGATTCGTACGTGTACATCTCGAGGCAGTTCGCGAACAAAGTTTTTTTAACGACGAACCCTTTGGCAAGGCTCTCCCCGCAAATGGCCTTGAAGGCCGCAGGGAAGACAAGTCGCCCCTTGTCGTCCACCTTCGCTTTGTATTCGCCGATAAAATTGATCATATAAATAGAGTGATGTGTGTATGCAAAGGTAAAACAACTTTTGCAATTTTTTACACTTTTTTACAAAAATTTCCAAAATTTTACACAATTCCCTAAATTTGTCACACAAAACCGGTTTTTTATGGATCTCAAGCATATAGTTCTGGCCGCCGTTTTGGCGGTCTCTACGGTCTCTGGTATTAATCTGGCGGCCCAGGAGACGGAGGACGGACACATCTACGAGCACGGCATCCCCGTGGATATGTATTCGGTGGAAGACGGAGTGGTGGGGGAAGGCGACCATTTCTCCGTGATAATGGAGAAGTTGGGAGTGCCGCAGGCCAAGGTGAACGACCTCATTGCCGCCGGCCGCAAGGTGTTCGACGTGAAGAATATACGCGTAGGCAACCAATACCACGCATATTTTGAAGACGACACCACCGGAGAAGATAACCTGGCATATTTCATTTACGACCGCGACCGCCGCAGCGTAGTGGTGTTTTCTCTTAAAGAAGAGCCGGAGGTATATATAGACGAAAAGGATATGGTCACCACCCTTCACTACGACGAAGTGACCATAAACAATTCGCTCTGGTACGACACCCAGAAGGCGGGCTGCACCCCGCTGCTGGCCATAAAACTCTCCGACATCTACGCTTGGACCATAGATTTCTTCGGCCTGCAGAAGGGCGATTCATATAAGGTGGTTTATGAGACAGAAGAGTGCGACGGGCAGGTGATGGAGGTGGGCCGGGTGCTCTACGCGTCGTTCATACACGCCGGCAAGGAATATCAGGCATACTACTTTGACGAAGGCGCTGCCGGAGGCAACAAATATTGGAACGAGAAGGGAGAAGGGTCGCGCAAAGCGTTCCTGAAGGCGCCTTTGAAATTCTCCCGCATAAGTTCCGGCTTCTCCTACGCCCGCCGCCACCCCGTCACCCGCCGCGTGCAGCCGCACACCGGTGTCGATTACGCCGCGCCCAAGGGGACTCCGGTGGTGAGCATCGGCGATGGTGTCGTCACCAAAGTGGGCTATGCCGGTGCGGGCGGCAACACCGTCCACATCCAGCACACCAAGAACTATCGCACTGCATACCTGCATCTGTCGCGCTACGGCAAGGGCATCCGTCCCGGCGTCAAAGTTTCGCAGGGCCAGGTAATCGGCTACGTGGGCTCCACCGGCCGCAGCACCGGCCCGCACCTGGACTTCCGCATCTGGGAGAACAACAAACCCATCAATCCCCTCAAGATGGTCACTCCTCCTGCCGACCCCATCGCCAAAAAGAATATGCCCGCCTTCGAGGCCGCCAAGGCCCGCGCCTTTGAAATAAGAGACAGCCTGCAGGTAGTCTCTTACTACAAGCAGGCTGTCCTCGATCCCCTGGGCGAATAGATTACTATGGAGTAAATAAGGTGAATGAAAACAGGACTGGCTCTTTGTTAGAAAAGTGATTGAGATACTTCTTGGCTTTTTTTATAGAATGGTCTAAAAAGTCCTTAAAACACTCATTATTGACTCTGTCATAAAACCACCCAACTTCCGAATAAACGCAAATTTGACCATCGTTAATGGAATGTATGTCGCCCCCAGCGATAGGTGTCAGGGTATCTGCGCATAAATCAAGAAAAGTAAGCGCGTACCGCTTTTCCAAAGCCCAATAATGAGAGGGGTAATCATTTACTTCCGAGACCTCGGAACCAAGCTGTTTGGAGATATCATGACCAAACTCTTGAAGATACATTATTAGCAAAGGGTTCATGTTATAGTGGTCTAAAGAATCTATGTGTGATTGTTCCATCAAGGGTTTTAATAAATTCAAATTGACCGGAACTTCCATTATAGTAACCTGGTATTACAAGGTGCTGATATAACCCACCGTCTCGCCCTCTTTGTACAGAAATGTTTCCGGATAAATCAAAATATGCACTTTCGGGAAAAGAATGATTATTTCCCCTCGCCATTTTCTGTTGGGCAGATTCACTGTATTCAGTGTTATCAAAGAAAATGCGATTCTCTGGAGATACTTGTTCACTAAATTTAGTACTAATATATTGCGAAGCTTCCATTGTTAATAGGCCTATTGTAACGCGAAGCACAAACTGTTCAATTGGCACTTTTTGTGTTCCAGAGCCTGTAACGTCAATAGCAGAGGTGGCTATCAACTCGCCGAGCTCTACTAGATATATGTTGTTTAAGAAAGCTGCACCGAATTTACTCAAAGTAACTCCGCTTTTCACGGCTGTGGCATAACCACCAGAAAGCGCTCCAATCACCCCGGATAACCCGATATCAAACCAATCTATATTATTTACCCAAATATCTTTTGATGTCCACTCTGGGTGGCTATTTGCATCTTTGATATTACTAAGTACTTGGATAGCATAATCAATTGCCATACTTCCAACTGATGTCAGTACAGCAGCAATCAATACGGCATCATCAATACCAAACAATTCACCCGTCCGGTCGTTATACTTCAACGGATTATTAAGACAGTAGGCGTATCTGTTGAAGTTGCTGGGGAAGTCGGGGGCCTGGATGTAGGGGTCGGGAGAGAGGAAGCGGCCTAGGACGGGGTCGTAGAGGCGGGCGTTCATATTTATGAGGCCGAAGTCTGGCAGGTGCTCGTGGCCGCAGAAGCCGCGGTTGATGTAGAACGATGCGCTGCCATTGCCCCAGGCGTCGAAGTTGCCGCCGCTCTGCAGCGAGCCTCCCGTGGACAGCACGTTGATGCTGCCCAGATGGTCACGGCCTATGATGTACGGCTGTTTTGGGTACGTTGGACTTGAGGCAGCCCACGCATTGCCGTAAAAACCTGACAAGAGGAAGAACAGGAGCAATATTGTGCGCCGTACCCTCATCCTATATACGCATTTCGGCAATCACAAGCGGATGAAGTGGCGCTGGAGGGCGTTCTGAAGACGCCCGCTCCGCTTGTGGGGCTGATTTCGGGTTCCCAAGCGGATATACCACCTCTGTAAGTATCTGTATGGCCGCCTCTCCCGCTTGTGATTGCCGGAAAAGCACTTCCTTTCTGTTCTGCGGGTGTTTCAGGTAGAACAGTGCTTGTCCTATGGCTTGAGATATCTTTATTGAGATCTCTCCACTCGCTTCGCTCGGTCGAGATGACAAAGGTTCCGTCATTCTTCGTCATACCGAGCGAATCCACCCCTGTCATGCCGAGCGGAGTCGAGGCATCTCCTCCTGTCGAACGAGAACCTTGATACACCCTTGATATCCTGTTTCCAAGCGTGTCATGCGCGTACTGGTAGTGATAGCTTTGCGCAGTGAGCATTTCACACAGAAACAACGAGCAAACAATCAAAAGGAATTTGCGTTTCATAGAAGACGGTTTATATCAAAGTTAGAACAATTCCTCTAAACAATCAAATCACAGTTTTGAGGGCAGAATAGTCCGTAGCTTGAAAGGGTTTGTGCGGAGCCCGGCATTATGGAGGGGAGCCGAACGAGACAAAGCAATAAATCCTTTACAAGCGAAGGCTCTGCCCGGTGCGGCGCCTGGCGGGCAAGGTCGGATGAAAAGTGGGGGACCTTGCCCATCTATAATAGATAAGGGGTTGATAAACAGGTATGTATAAAAAGAAAGCGGGCAAGGTGTCCGGCATTTGAACCGACCTTGCCCACTTCTTGAAGAATGGTGAATCCTATTCCTGTTCGCCCAAAAGCTTCATGATCTCTATGACGCACTTGGCGATGCGGGTGCCGGGGCCAAAGATGGCTGCGGCGCCTGCCTTGTACAGGAAATCGTAGTCCTGAGGCGGGATAACGCCGCCCACGATTACGATGATGTCCTCGCGGCCATACTTCTTGAGCTCCTCTACAACCTGGGGAACCAGGGTCTTGTGACCTGCCGCCAGGGAGGAAACGCCAATTACGTGAACGTCGTTCTCGACAGCCTCTTTCACAGCCTCTTCCGGAGTCTGGAACAGAGGACCCATATCCACGTCGAAGCCGCAGTCGGCATAGCCGGTGGCTACCACCTTGGCGCCGCGGTCGTGACCGTCCTGGCCAAGCTTGGCAACCATAATACGGGGCTGACGGCCCTCTTTCTTTGCGAAAGATGCCACCATCTCCTTGGCTTTCTCGAATTCTGCGTCCTTCTTGATTTCAGAAGAATAAACACCTGTATTCATACGGATAACGGCTTTATAACGTCCAACAACTTTTTCGCAAGCGTCGCTTATTTCACCAAGGGTGGCGCGCAGCTTGGCTGCCTCCACAGCGAGCTCCAGCAGGTTGCCCTCGCCGGTCTCAACGCTCTTGGTGATGGCTGCCAGGGCGGCCTCCACGGCGGCGTTGTCGCGCTTTGCGCGGAGCTCCTTGAGGCGTGCCACCTGGCTCTCGCGAACCTTGGTGTTGTCCACGTCCAGAATCTCGATGGGGTCTTCGTGGTCCAGCACGAACTCGTTGATGCCGATAATCTTCTCGATGCCGGAGTCGATGCGGGCCTGCTTGCGGGCAGCGGCCTCCTCGATGCGGAGTTTGGGGATGCCGGTTTCGATGGCCTTGGCCATACCGCCCAGCTCCTCAACTTCCTGGATGTGCTTCCAGGCGCTGTGAGCCATCTCATTGGTGAGGGACTCTACATAGTAGGAACCAGCCCAAGGGTCTACGCTCTTGCAAACGGAAGTCTCTTCCTGTATGTAAATCTGGGTGTTACGTGCAATACGGGCGCTGAAGTCGGTGGGCAGCGCAATGGCCTCGTCAAGGGCGTTGGTGTGCAGACTCTGGGTGTGGCCCAGGGCGGCGCCCATCGCCTCGATGCAGGTACGTGCAACGTTGTTGAACGGGTCCTGTGCGGTGAGGCTCCAGCCGGAGGTCTGGCTGTGGGTACGCAGCGCGAGACTCTTGGGGTTCTTGGGGTTGAACTGCTTTACAATCTTGGCCCAGAGCATACGTGCCGCACGCATCTTGGCAATCTCCATAAAGTTGTTCATACCGATTGCCCAGAAGAACGACAGACGCGGCGCGAACGCATCCACCTCGATGCCGGCCTTGATACCGGTGCGGAGATACTCTAGACCGTCGGCCAGGGTGTAGGCTATTT
>JAFZYD010000049.1 GCA_017616475.1 Bacteroidales bacterium | reverse complement strand
TTTACAGAACAAGGTGTGGCTATGCTATCAGCTGTGCTCCACAGTCCAGAGGCAGTAGAAATCAGTATCCGTATAATTGAGGCATTCGTAGCTATGCGTCATTTTCTGTTGGCAAACGCTCAGGTATTCCAGCGTTTGGATAAAATGGAGTTGAAGCAACTGGAAACAGACCACAAAATTGAACAAGTCTTTGCAAAACTAGAAGAAACGGCTGTTACACCAAAGCAGGGAATCTTTTTTGATGGGCAAATATACGATGCCTATGAGTTTATCTGCGGGCTCATAAAGAGCGCAATGTCACGTATCGTACTAATAGACAATTATATCGACGAGACAGTCCTAACAATGCTTGACAAACGGGAAACCGGCGTTTTAGCAACTATCTACACCAAACAAATATCGCAGCAACTCGAACTGGATTTAACCAAGCACAATGCCCAATACACACCCATTGAAGTACACCCCTTCAACAAAGCTCACGACCGGTTTCTCATTATCGATGAACGCATATATCACATTGGTGCATCACTAAAAGATCTAGGGAACAAGTGGTTTGCATTCTCTATTATGAACGACCTTTCACCGGACGAACTATTGTCCAAACTATAACCAAACCATATGAAGGGACGGTGCGACATAGCTTTTTACGCGGCAGCGTTTGTGGCGGGAGATTTGGCGGCGGGGGGCTGCGATTTCTTCTGGCCCGGTGCCGGTTTTGCCCCGATAAGGGCGGCAATCACAATTATTCTGGCAATACTAACAATTGCAGCGGCGGTACTTCTGACACACAAAAGGGCGCAAATTGCGGCCATTGCGGCATTTCTGATGCTGGGCGTCGCCAACGCGGCCATAGGCCGATATCCGGCAGAAGACAGCCCGTTAAGGCAGCGGGCAAACACAGCCAAGGCGGAGATCTCCGCGCAACTGGCCGATATTGCCGGCGGCGGCAGCGAGGGGGCCATAATAAGCGCCATAGCAATAGGCGACCGAAGCGGCCTGACAAAGGACCTCAAAAGCGACTTCCGCCGCAGCGGGGCGATGCACCTCATTGCCCTCTCCGGCCTGCACGTCGGCGTCCTGTACCTTTTCCTGACCCTCACCTTTGCGGTGCTTGGCAACAGCCGCCCCGCCCGGCTTATGCGCAAGCTGCTTATACTGGCGCTGCTATGGACCTACGCCTTCGTCTCCGGAATGTCCAACTCCATTATGCGGGCGGCGATAATGATTACCGTATATGAAATCGGGGAGATTGCCGGCAGCCGGCGCGACCTGCTGCGGGCGCTTGCCGTGAGCGCCTTAATAATCACCCTCCTGGACCCGTCCGCCCCGTTCCAGATAGGCTTCCAGCTCTCGTTCGGGGCTATGGCCGCAATCCGCTTCATCTACCCGCCGCTTAAATCGATACTGGAGACGCGCAGCGTGATAATGGAAAAACTCTGGAACACAGTAGCCCTGTCCATCTCCTGCCAGGCCGCCACCGCCCCGCTGGTGCTGCTCTACTTTGGCACCTTCCCCAAATATTTCCTGATTACCAATCTGGTGGCGATACCCATCACCACCGCGGGAATGTACATCGCCCCGCTGGCCCTGGTAACAAAAAATCTCCCGATTGCGGGAGATTTTCTGGGAGGTGCGCTGCAGGCGACGCTGCATCTGCTGCAAAGCGTCATCGCTATAATCGCGCAACTCTAATCGTTGGCCGTGCCGTCAAAGCAGTGGGTGCAGAGGCTGCACTTGGGCAGGCCTATGGCCTTGACCACATTCTCCACGGTGTTGAACTTGAGCGAATCCATTGTAAGATTCTTGCGGATGGCCTCCACCATATTGCAGTAGCGCGGGCTGCCGTAGGTGGAATATTCTGCCAGGTGGCTGTCGTGCGCCCCCTCCAGATCCAGAATGGTGCGGCGTGTAACAAACTCCAGCGGCCCTTTTGATGCGGAAAAATTAAGATACGGGCAGGGATATACCAGAGGCGGACAGCTTATGCGGATGTGAATCTCGCCCGCCCCGTGGCCTCGGAAAAGCTGCACGTTGTCCCGCAGCTGGGTGCCGCGAACAATGGAATCGTCGCAGAAGACAATCTTGCGCCCCTTCATCTGACCGTAGTTGGGAATGAGTTTCATTTTGGCGACAGTGTCGCGGGTTGCCTGGTCCACCGGCATAAAGCTGCGGGGCCAGGTCGGAGTATACTTGAGCACGGCGTTGCGATACGGGATGCCGGCGCCCTCGGAATAGCCAAGGGCCATACTGGTGCCCGAATCGGGAATAGGAGACACCAGGTCTGCCTCTACATCGTCCTGCTGGCCCATAAGTCGCCCGAGGTTGCGGCGGGCGTGGTCCACGTTCATCCCCTCATATGAGGTAGCGGGGAAGCCGTAATAAATCCAAAGGAAGGAGCAAATGTGCAACTTGCCCTCGGGAGGGAGTATCTGCTCGATGCCGTCCGCAGTAATCTTAACCGCTTCGCCTGGGCCGAGTTCGCGCACAAAATCGTAGTCGAGGTTAATCATACTGCAGCTTTCGCTGGCCACGGCATAGCCGGTGTCCTTCTTGCCTATTGCCAACGGAGTGCGGCCGTACCAGTCGCGGGCTGCAATAATGCCGTCGTCGGTGAGAATCAGCATAGTGCAGGAACCCTCAATCTTATCTTGGACATAGCGGATGCCGTCCGCAAAGTCCCTGCCCTTGGTTATCAGTTGAGCCACAAGTTCGGTGGCGTTGGTGGTGCCGTCGGAAAGCTCCGTAAACACCCTGCCCTCCGCCATAATCTCCTTGGTGAGCTCCGCCACGTTGGAGAGCTTCATAACCGTGCAAATGGCAAACCGGCCAAGGTGCGAATGCACCGCAATGGGCTGTGCCTCGCTGTCGCTTATGGTGCCGATGCCGGAAAGGCCGTCGAACTTGCGCAGGTCGGGCTCGAACTTAACCCTGAAATATGACTGTTTGAGATTGTGGATGCTGCGGGCAAGGCCCCCGTCCCGGTTTATTACCGCCATACCTCCGCGCTTGGTGCCAAGGTGGGAATGGTAGTCAATCCCGTAGAACAAATCGGTTACGCACTTTTCTTTGGAAACAACTCCGAATAAACCTCCCATAAGAATTGCAATAAAATGTCGCCGCAAATATAATAAAAAGGGCGGCCGTTCGGCCGCCCCCTGTGGTTTTTGTTATTCCGTAGCGTCGTGGAATATCTTGTTGTACTTTTCGTACTCCTGCATATACTCGTCACCGTCGTTGCGGAAACGGAAGTAGATGTTCTTGAGATACTCGGCTATTGCCACCTGAAGCTCGAGGTCGCCCTCGGCCAGCTGGTAGGACTGCTTGAACGGGTCGATTGCCTTCTTGAGGGAATTGTTGACCTCCTCTATGAGGGCGTCATATTCCTTCACAGCGTTGTAGTCCAGAGCGTTGGCCTTGTCCTGATATTCGAGAGCCTCCTCGTAGTACATAATACCTTTGTTCACGATGCCGAACAGATAGGTATTGTCTATATCATAGGACTTCTGGAACAACTCCAGAGCAGCCTCTTTGTTGCCGAGCTTCTTGTTGATGTCACCCTCTACATAATAGAGGCTGGCGTTGCCGGGCTCGTTGGCCTGTGCCTGGTGAATGAGGTCGAACAACTTGCTGGAGTCGCCGCCCGTGTCCAGGTTGTAGTTGATGAGGCCCACCAGAATCTGCTGATTCTCCGGATATGCTGCAAAGCCCTTCTCGAGGATATCTTTGTAGTTCTCCATATCGCCCTTCTCGCGGTAGATTTCGGCCAGGTTGCCGTAAACTTCGCCCTTTGCTGCGTAGCCGGCCTCAAGATCTCTCTTGAGCAGCTCCATAGCCTTGTCGGGCTTGCCGTTCTCACGTGCCATCAAAGCGGTGTAATACAAAGCGATGGTGTCCACGCGGTTCAGGATGGGGTTCTCCGTGCTGTGGTATGCTTTCTCAAAGAATTCCTCTGCCTTGGTCTTGTCGCCTGCCATGTAATAGAACAGACCGTTGTTGTGATATGCAGTGTGAATTTTCTCTGCAGTCTCTATATACTTCTTGGTCTTGTAGTTGAACTCGTCCAGTTTGAAAGACTTCTGGAGAGCGTCGAGCGATTTCTCAAGAGCGCCGTCTACCAGCTGCTTCTTAACCAGCCAGAACTGGCATACACCGTTGGCGTCGTAGTAAACGTCCTTGTCTTCGTAGCAGTCTACGGTGAACTGGTTATCGCCTACTGTGCGCTCTTCGGTAGTGAACTGTTTGTTCTTGGTGAGCATGCGAATCTCAAACTGCTGGGCGTTCTGATAAACGTCGCTGTTGGGATAGTCGTAAATGTCGAAATAGGCCTGGGAAAGCTTGTACCAAGGTTCCGGAGTTCCGGCCTTTTTGGGGTTCTCGAGGCTCTTTTCCAACTTGGTTGCATACTTAAGAAGGTCCTTTTCCTTCTTGGAGAGTTCCTGTGCCGTAAGGGGCAATGCCATTGCGGCAACCAGCATAAGTATTACAATACGTTTCATAATCGTTTGGTTATATTGTTATTATCTTTTTACTCTTCTGCGGGCGCTTCCGCCGGGGCCTCGGCAGCCGGTTGCCCGTCTTCTGCCTTGGGAGCGTCATCTTCGTTCTTGGGCACTACGCAAACGGCTGCAATTGCATCGCCTTCGCGCAGGTTGATAAGTTTGACGCCCTGGGTGGCGCGGCCCATAACCCTCAGACTGTCTACCGCCATACGGATTGTAATGCCGCTGCGGTTTATAATCATAAGGTCGTTGTCGTCCGTAACATCCTTGATAGCAATAAGCGCGCCAGTCTTTTCGGTGATGTTGATGGTCTTGACGCCCTTGCTGCCGCGGTTGGTGATGCGGTATTCCATTACGTCGCTTCGCTTGCCGAAACCATTTTCGCTTACCACCAATATCTGGGGACGCTGCTCCTCCGGAACGGAAGCATCTACGCAAACCATACCGACAACTTCGTTGGAGGTACCCTCCTCGCCTATATCCATACCGCGGACACCGATGCTGGTGCGGCCCACTGCGCGCGCCTTACTCTCGTGGAAGGTGCACAAGCGGCCCTCAAGGCTGGCGATGGAGATGTAGTTGTCGCCGTTGGTGAGCTTGGCCTCCAGCAACTCGTCGCCTTCGCGGATTACAATTGCGTTGACGCCTTTGGCGCGAACGTGCGAGTATTCTTTGAGAGAGGTCTTCTTGAAGGTACCCTTCTTGGTTACCATAACAACATAGTGGTTCTCCAGGAAATCGGGGTCGGAAAGATTCTGGACGTTGATGTACGCCTTAACGCTGTCGCCCTGCTCTATGTTGAGCACGTTCTGGATGGCGCGACCCTTGGAAGCCTTGACACCCTCCGGAATCTCGTAGGTCTTGAGCCAGTAGCAGCGGCCCATAGCGGTGAAGAACATCATTGTGCTGTGGTTGTTGGCCACATAGATATGCTCTATGAAATCTTCTTCGCGGGTGGTGCTGCCCTTGCTGCCCACGCCACCGCGGGCCTGGGTGCGGTATTCGCTCAGCGGGGTGCGCTTGATGTAGCCCAGGTGGGATATGGTGATTACCACATCTTCGTTGGCATAGAAATCTTCCGGATTGATGTCGTCTGCAGTCGGGGCGATTTCGGTGCGGCGCTCGTCGCCATATTTGGCTATGAGTTCCTGCATTTCGTCTTTGATAATGCCCATCTGCAAGCTTTCGTCGGCGAGAACATCACGCAGGTGGTGTATCAGCTTTTCAAGGTCGTCATATTCCGCCTGGAGTTTCTCGCGCTCCAGTCCGGTGAGCTGGCGCAGGCGCATCTCCACTATGGCATCGGCCTGCGGCTGGGTGAAGCCGAATTTCTCCATAAGGCCGTCGCGCGCCTCCAGAACGGTCTTGGAAGAACGTATGTGCTCTATGATAAGGTCTATGATATCCAGCGCCTTGAGCAGACCTTCCAGTATATGGGCGCGCTTCTCTGCCTTGTCCAGGTCGAACTTTGCGCGGCGCACTACCACCTCGTGGCGATGGCGCACGAAATAGTGAATGAGATCTTTGAGCGGAAGCAGACGCGGCTTGCCGTCTACCAGCGCAATGTTGTTCACGGAGAAGCTGGACTGCACCGGCGTGTATTTGTAAAGGTTGCTGAGCACCACATTGCTGGAAGCGCCCATCTTGAGCTTTATAACCACGCGCATACCCTTGCGGTCGCTCTCGTCGTTTATATATGAGATGCCCTCAATCTTCTTGTTCTCTACCAGTTCCGCAATCTTCTCTATCATTTCGCGCTTGTTCACCTGGTAGGGGATTTCGCTTATGACGATGGTCTCGCGGCCGCTGTCGGACACCTCAATTTCTGTCTTGGAGCGGATCACGATGCGCCCGCGGCCCGTCGCAAAGGCGTCTTTGATGCCCTGCAGACCCTGGATTATGCCGCCGGTGGGGAAATCCGGGCCCTTGATATGCTCCATCAACTCATCTACCGTGATGTCGGGATTATCTATATAAGCGCATACAGCGTTGCAGACCTCGGTGAGGTTGTGGGGCGGCATATTGGTGGCCATACCAACGGCAATACCGTTGCTGCCGTTCAGCAGCAGCACCGGGGCCTTTGCAGGAAGCACCACCGGCTCCATCAGCGACTCGTCAAAATTGGGTCTGAAATCTACGGTGTTCTTGTCCAGATCGGCAAGGATATCCTCTGCCAGACGCTCCAGTTTGGCCTCTGTGTAACGCATCGCGGCCGGGGAATCGCCGTCTATGCTGCCGAAGTTGCCCTGACCGAACACAAGCGGGTAGCGCATACTCCACGATTGGGCAAGACGCACCATTGCATCGTATACGCTGCTGTCGCCGTGCGGATGATATTTACCCAGAACATCACCCACGATACGGGCCGACTTTTTGGTTGCACCACCGTATCCTACACCCAGGCCGTCCATACCGTAAAGCACGCGGCGGTGCACCGGTTTCATACCGTCCCGAACATCCGGTAGTGCACGTGAAACGATTACCGACATAGAATAATCTATGTAGGAGCTCTTCATCTCGCTCTCTATATTTACAGGAATTATCCGTCCCTGAATATCGTCCAATTCTTCTTCCATTTATTCTAATTTTTTTATGTCTTATAAGCGTGTAAAATTAGTGATTTTTCTCCGGTTATCAAAATGAAAATGCAACCCGAAAAACACTACTTGAATAATTAATGCGTATTGATTATTTTTGTAGGTTAAAAGTAGTCTCGCCCGAATGAAACGCTGGATGAAAATAGTGCTTGCCGTGCTGGCCACAATCGTTGCTCTGATTGTGGGCGCAGTGGTTTTGGTGCAGATTCCAAGCGTGCAAAAAAAGATTGCGGACAAGGTTGCGGAAAAGATAAGCGAGAAGACGGGTCTGGACGTGAGCGTGGGCGACATCCACCTTTCGCTTCTCGAGCGGGTTATTCTGGAAGATGTCAAAATTGCCAACGGGCAGGACACCGTGCTGACCTGCGGCAAGGCTGCGCTCACCATCTCTCCCCTTTCCATTATCAAGGGCGACTACATAATAAACCGGCTCGCGCTGGAAAACGGCTCCTTCTACCCCGGCAATCTGCCCGAGGGCGACAAAGGGAATAAGGAAGACGAAGAAGACAAACCATTCTCCCTGCCCCAATTAAAGGCCCGTGTAGACCACCTTCTTGTAGATAATTTCAAGGTGGTCAACCACAAGGAAGACGCCCCCCACGTGGACCGCGGCAAGGAGCAGCACCAGATCGACTTCAACGATATGGAGATAACCGATCTGCATCTGGACGCAAAGGACATAAAATACTACGGCAAAGAGGCCTCGCTCAAAGTCAAGAAGATATCTATGAATGAGACCGTGAGCGGCACCAAGCTGAACAACCTGTCGTTCGACGCCACCTACGACGAGTCGGGCGCGCACGTCACCGACCTGAACCTGGACGACGGCCACACCAACTTCAACATAAAGGAGGCAAACCTTATGTTTGACAGCCTGGACGATCTGGCTCATTTCCAGGACAGTGTCTATATGGACGTTTCGTTCCACGATTCCCTGCTGGACCTGAGCACGCTTCAGCACTATCTGCCGGACGTCTCTTTCCTGGCCCTCAAACTCTGGCTGGACGGCCGCATAACCGGCACCCTGGAAGATTTGCGCACCAAGAATCTGATGGTGCGTTCCGGCACCCGCGAAACCTTCCTGGACGTGGACGCCCACATAAGCGGCCTTTCCGACCCGCTGAACGCTATGGCCTCCATAAAGGTGAACCGCAGCCGCACCAACACCAAGGACATTGCGGAAATAGTGTCGCAATGTACCCCTGCCAAGAATTTTGACAAGAAATCGATATCCAAACTCGCCCCGGGCACTCAGTTCTCCTTCACCGGCTCTCTCAACGGCTTTTTCGAAGATTTCGTGGCCTACGGCAAGATTGACAGCCCCATTGGCGGCGGCAAAGTGGACATAATATGCCGCACGGACGGCAAAGACAAATATGACGTGCTGGGCTTTATGGACGTCGAAGATTTCGACCTGGGCCACTTCCTGCAGAACAAGAGTTTGGGCAAGGCTACCTGCCACGCCTCCCTCTCCAGCATTTTCGGCCCCAAGGCAGACGACACGGAACTGTATGTAGACGAGCTCACGATACCCAAATTCGAATTCAACGGCTACACCTACAGCAACATCTCCGGAGCCGGCAACTACCTGAAAGACGAGTTCGAACTGCGCCTGGTGAGCGCCGACCCCAACCTGAAGTTTATGGCTCAGGCCATCCTGGCCCCCTCCAGCGCGTCGGGCAACAGCCTCTATCACGTCAAACTTTCGCTGGGCCACGCCGACCTGGCTGCACTGGGCTTTGACAAGCGCGATGTATCGTCTATCCGCCTGAACGCACTGGCCGACCTGACGCAGACTCCGGACGGCCGCCTGATGGGCAAAATTACCGTCAGGGACATACAGTGCCGCAGTATGGACGGCACCTTCCCGCTGGGCGACATCGAAGCCGTCACCTTCAACGGCAACGACCGCAGTATGCTGAGCATCAACAGCAGTATGTTCCGCGCCCGGTACCGCGGCACCTCCTTCGTAACCGACATTATACCGCAGATAGAGGCGCTGGCCCTTATCGGCAAGTTGGACAACCTGGCCCGCCGGATGGAGAAGATGCCGCAACTCGGCAGCGACCGATTCGACTTGAGTTTCAAGGCCCTGGACACCAAGAACCTGCTCGGCTACCTGGCCCCGGGCGTACACGTGGAAAGCGGCACTTCCCTCGCCCTTCACTCCCCCGGCGACAGCACCGGTACCCTGCAACTCAAATCGGGTCTGCTGGCAATCAATAATATTTTTGTTCAGGACCTGGCGGCCGATATGGACTTTTACAAGACCTCTTCCAACGCCAAAATCGGGGCGCAGATGGTGCGGGTGGGCGATGTGGCGCTGGCCAACGATGTAATAACCGCGAACTGTTCCGGCAACAGCGCCTTGGTGGACTACAGTTTCTGCAACGACCCCGACTCTCTGGAAAGCGGCCATTTGAAGGCAATGCTGTCGTTCCCCAACCTCAAGGAGAGCAACCAGAAGATGCTGGTACATCTGGGGCATTCATTCCTCAAGATGGGTGGCGAGCAGTGGAACATAGACCCCTCATCGGTATATTATGCCGACAAACACATCGCCATACACGACTTCAGCCTCTACAATAAAGACCAGGGCTTGGATGTGGACGGCGTGCTGTCCGGCAGCAATGCCGACACCTGCTCGTTCAACGTGCGCAACCTCAACCTGGCGCTGGCCAACTTGCTTATGAAGAACCCGCTGAACATCTCCGGAACCCTTACTGCAGACGGCAAGGTGACCGGGGCGTTCGCCCGCCCGGACGTGTTTGCGGACGTGGCGGTTGACTCGCTCTCGCTGGCGGGTGAAGAGATTGGCCGCATCGAGGCCAAAAGTTCCTGGGATGACACTCTTCACCGCGTCAACCTGCTGGCAAAGAACATAATAGGCGGTCGCGAGGCACTCACCGCAACTGGCTGGTACCGTCCCGACAACGACAAAGTAAACGCCCTGCTCACCGCCAGCAAGTTCAATCTGGGCCTGATAGAGCCTTTCATCACCGACCTTGCCACCGATGTAAGCGGCACCCTGACCGGCAACGTGAGCGTGACCGGCACCCTCCAGAAGCCCGACATTTCCGCCACCAACGCCCACCTGGAGCAGTTTGCCGCCAAGTTGGACTACACCCAGGTGCCCTACCTGCTGGACGGCTACGTGGACCTGTCCAGCAAAAAGATTGTGCTGCACGACTTCACCGTGAAGGATATGGAGCGGGGCACCGGCACCTTGAGCGGCGTCATTACCCACGACCATTTCAAAGACTTCAACATCGGACTCAACATAAACGCCCGGAACCTGATAGGCTTCGACACCGACTACACCGACAACGACACTTTCTACGGCAAGTCCTACGCCACCGGCAGTGTCGGCATCAACGGACCGCTGAACGCCCTGGCGCTCATCATAGATGTCTCCACCGGCCCCAACACGGTGGTAAACATCCCCCTCAAGGGCAGCGCCACCTCCAGCACCTCCATAATCACCTTCGTGGACAACCGGCCTGTGCCCAGAATGACCGCCATTGATTCGCTCATCAACCTCAACCGCGTCAAAGTGATGTCAGAAGAGAAATCGGGCGGGAACGGCATAAGCGTGTATGCCCGCGTACGGGCCAACGACAATGCGGAGCTCAATCTGGAGCTTGACAGCGCCAACGGAGACGCCCTGCACGTGAACGGCAACGGCGTTATGGACCTCACCGTGAAGGACGGCGACTTCTCTATAAAGGGCGATTACACAATCAGCTCCGGAGACTACCGCCTTGCGCTTATGGGGCTGGTTACGCGCGACTTCACCCTGAACCCCGGCAGCAAGATACACTTCAACGGAGACATTATGCAGTCTGAACTGGACCTGACCGCATCTTACAAGACCAAGGCCGCCATAAATCCGCTGCTGGCCACTTCTGAAGGTTCGGCATTGCGCCGCCCGGTGGACTGCGGCGTGCGCATCACCAGCAAGCTCTCCAACCCTGCGCTGGGATTCAACATCCGCATAGACGACCTCGACCCCAGCACCCAGGCGCTTATAGACGACACCCTGAACACAGAAGAGAAGCGTATGCGCCAGTTCCTGGCCCTGCTCATTTCCGGCTCGTTCATCCCGGACGAGCAGAGCGGCATCGTGAACAACACCTCGGTGACCTATTTCAATGCCACCGAAATTATGAGCAGCCAGCTCAACAGCATACTTCAGCAGCTGAATATCCCGTTCGACCTCGGCTTCAACTATCAGCCCACCGAAAGCGGCAAGGATTTGTTTGACGTGGCGGTATCTACCCAGCTGATGAACAACAGGGTGAGCGTGAACGGCAACATAGGCAACCGCCGCTACCTCACCAGCAACCGCGACGACATAGTGGGCGACATAGATGTGGAAATAAAGCTTGACCGCCGCGGCAAGACCCGTCTCAAACTGTTCTCCCACTCCGCCGACGAATACAGCAACTATCTGGACCAGACCCAGCGCAACGGCGCCGGCATCTCCTACCAGGAGGAGTTCAATTCTTTCAAGGAGCTGTTCCGCAAGAGGAGCCGCAAAGACAAAAAGAAAGATGTCCCGCCCGAGGGCGAGACACCTTCCCAGAAGCCTTCCGAAAACTAGGCTTAATCCAAGTCGTTCTGCATTGTATAGAGGAACTCCTCGTTGTCTTTGGTGCGCTCCAGGCGCGTCTTCATAAACTCCATAGCCTCCACCGAATTCATATCGGAGAGATACTTGCGCAGAATCCATATGCGGTTTACGTGATCCGGATTGTAGAGCAGGTCGTCGCGGCGGGTGCTGGAGAGGGTTACGTCCACTGCCGGGAAGATGCGCTTGTTGGAGAGCTTGCGGTCCAGCTGGAGCTCTAGGTTGCCGGTACCCTTGAATTCCTCGAAAATGACGTCGTCCATCTTGGAGCCGGTCTCGGTGAGGGCGGTGGCCAGGATGGTGAGCGAACCGCCGTTCTCTATGTTGCGGGCGGCGCCGAAGAAACGTTTGGGCTTGTGCAGGGCGTTGGCGTCCACACCGCCGGATAGCACTTTGCCGGAGGCCGGCTGCACGGTGTTGTACGCACGGGCCAGACGGGTAATTGAATCCAGCAGAATGACCACGTCGTGGCCGCACTCTACCAGGCGCTTTGCCTTTTCGAGCACAATATTGGCCACCTTCACGTGATGTTCAGCAGGTTCGTCAAAGGTAGAGGCAATAACTTCCGCCTTTACGCTGCGCTGCATATCGGTGACCTCTTCCGGGCGCTCGTCAATAAGGAGCACCATCATAAACACCTCCGGGTGGTTGTCTGCAATAGCGTTGGCTATATCTTTGAGCAGCACGGTTTTACCGGTCTTGGGCTGCGCCACAATGAGGCCGCGCTGGCCCTTGCCTATGGGGGTGAACATATCCACTATGCGGACGGAGATATTGCTGTTGTGGCCGTTGCCGGTCAGGTTAAACTTCTCGTCCGGGAAAAGCGGGGTGAGGAAATCGAACGGAACGCGGTCGCGGATGAACTCCGGGCTGCGGCCGTTTATGGTGTGGATGCGCACCAGCGGGAAATACTTGTCGCCTTCGCGCGGGGGACGGATGTCGCCTTTGATGGTGTCGCCCGGCTTGAGGGCATAGTTCTTTATCTGATTCTGCGATACATAAATATCGTCCGGAGAGTTCAGATAGTTATAGTCGGATGAACGCAGGAAACCGTAGCCGTCCGGCATCACCTCCAACACGCCGCTGGCCTGCACCACGCCGTCATATTCAATGCGGGGGCGCGGGGGTTGCTGAGGTTGCTGGTTCTGGTTTTGCTGGCCGCCTCCGCGCTGCTGGTCCTGGGCGGGGCGCTGGGGCTGCTGATTCTGCTGCTGCGGGCGCGGCCCTTCCTGGCGCTCGTCACGGGGAGCAGGCTGCGCTGCGGGCTGGCCCTGGGGAGCAGCAGGAGACGCCTCAACTTTGGCGGCACCCTGACGCATACGGGGGCGCAACTTGCGCACGGGCTGCTCTTCTGCAGCGGGTGCAGGTGCAACCAACGCGGGCTCTGCCACGGGAGCTTGGGCTTCGGCCTTCTTGGCGCGGGTAGCGCGCTTGCGGGCCGGTTTCTCCTCTGCAACAGGTTCTGGTGCAGCAGCCTGCTCTGCAACGGGTTCGGCAGCCTTGGGTTTGCGGCCGCGCTTCTTGGGCGCAGCATCGCCCTCCGGCTGGGCAGCAGGCTTTGCAGCCTTTGCCGCGCGGGTTTTCTTTATAGGTTCACTGCTTTGAATGGCTTGTTCGTCCAGAATCACATACACCAGATCTTTATCCGAGATAGATTCCGGTTTTTTAACCTTAAGCTTTTTGGCAATCTCAATCAATTCTTCCCTACTCTTGCCACTGAGTTCTACTATGTCTAACATATATTAATTTGATAAATGCGGCGGGCAAAGAGCTCTGCCCCCCGACCTTTGGATACGCAAATATACATTAAAAACGCGTATCGCCAAATGTTATTTGCAGATTTTGCTTTTCATCTGCTGCATCAGCGATGCTGCTGCGGCGCCGGCAGCCTCGGCAAAATCGGCTCCGCGGGAGGCGTAAATTATGCCTCGGGACGAATTCACCAGCAGTCCGCAGCGGTTGTTGAGGCCTGCGGCGGCAACCTGCTCCACGCTGCCTCCCTGCGCGCCGACTCCAGGCACCAGCAGGAAGTGGTCGGGGCAAAACTCACGCACCTGCGCGAGCATTTCGGGGCGGGTGGCGCCCACCACGTACATAAGATTGTCGGCGGTGCCCCACTCCATCGACTGTGTTATTACCTTTCTATAAAGATTGTCCTGCAGCTCGAAATCGGCCGCGGATGGGTTGGACGTAAGCCCCAGAATCACAGCCCATTTGCCCTTGTAGGCCAGGAACGGTTCCACCGAGTCGCGCCCCATATACGGGGATATGGTAACGGCGTCGCAGGGCATATTGTCAAAGAAGGCCTTGGCATAGCGGCCGGCGGTGTTGCCAATGTCGCCGCGCTTGGCGTCAGCAATAACCATAATATCGGGGTACTGCTCCTTTATGTAGCCGACAGTCATCTCCAGCTGCTGCCAGCCCCAGCTGCCGTAGCTCTCGTAGAAGGCGGTGTTGGGCTTGTAGCACACCGCATAGCGGGCGGTGGCGTCAATAATCTCGCGGTTGAAAATGAACAGCGGGAGACTTTCTCCGTCCAGCGCCGCGGGGAGCCGGTCCAGGTCTGGGTCCAGCCCCACGCAGAGATAACTCTCCTTTGCCTTTATCTGCCCGAACAGCTCTTTAGCGGTCATAATACTTATAGAAAAGTGCTATAGATTCCATTCCTTTGAACAACTGGCTCAGCAGATAGCTCTCGTTGGGAGAGTGGATAAAGTCGCGTTCCAAGCCGAAACCCATAAGCAGCGGGTCGGCCCCAAGAATCTGCTGCATCTCCGCCAGAATGCCAATGCTGCCGCCGCCGCGGCTGGGCACCGGTTCTATGCCGTACACTTCGCCAATCGCCTTTGCAGCAGCCTGATAGGCCTTGGATGTAACAGGAATCAAGAAGCCGTCGCAGCCGTGGTGCTCAATAACCTCCACGGAGACATCCTTGGGGGCGATGGCTGCGATGTGGGCCTTGAAAAGCTCCGCAATCTTGCCGCATCGCTGGTTGGGAACCAGACGCATAGAGACCTTTGCGCGGGCCTCGCTGGGGATAATGGTCTTGGACCCTTCTGCGGTGAAGCCGCCCACAATGCCGTTCACGTCCAGGCAGGGGCGGATGCTGCGCCGCTCCTGGGTGGTGAAGCCCTTCTCGCCGCGCACCCCCGGAACCCCTATTTCGCTCTTGAACTCACGGGCGTTGAACGGGGCGCGGGAGAGCATCTGCCGCTCTTGCTGAGTCAGTTCCACCACATCGTCGTAAAAGCCCGGAATGGTGATGCGCCCTTTGGAATCTATTAGCGAGCCGACCATCTTGCACAGCACGTTGGCCGGATTGGCCACCGAGCCGCCGTAGTGGCCCGAATGAAGGTCGGCGTCGGGCCCTTTGACAACAATTTCCATATAGGCCAGGCCGCGCATTCCGCAGTTGATGGAGGGGACTTTGGCCGATATCATTGTGGTGTCGGAAACCAGTATTATGTCGCAGGCCAGGCGCTCTTTGTTGGCCTTGATCCAATCTGTGAGCGACGGGGAACTTATCTCCTCCTCGCCCTCGAAAATGAACTTGATATTGTGGCGCTGGCGGCCGGTGCGCACCAGATATTCAAACGCCTTGAGGTGCATAAATATCTGCCCTTTGTCGTCGTTTGCACCGCGGGCGTAGATGGCTCCGTCGCGAATTTCGGGCTCGAACGGGTTGCTCTTCCACTGGTCTATGGGGTCGACCGGCTGAACGTCGTAATGGCCGTAAATAAGCACCGTCGGGGCGCTCTTGGATATCATCTTTTCGCCATAGACAACCGGATGGCCGGCGGTGGGGCAAATTTCCGCAAAGTCGGCGCCCGCCTCCATAAGAAGTTCCACCAGCCGCTTAGCGCAGCGGGTCATATCGCCCTTGTGCTCCGGCTCGCTGCTGACGGACGGTATCCTCAGCAAAGAAAACAGTTCGTTGTAAAACCTGCTTTCGTTTTCTTGTATATAATTGTGCATATGTTTCAGATTTTTACAAAAATAGCTATTTTTTACTAACTTTGCGCTCCTTTACAACGCTAGAAATCAATAATAAATAAAATGCAGATTACAGAGAACAAAACCGACGCGCTCAACCGGACGTTGACCGTCACGCTGGAGAAGGCCGACTGGGCCGACGCAAAAAAGAAGAAACTCAACAATTTCCGCGCTAAAGCCGACATAAAGGGCTTCCGCAAAGGTATGGCTCCTATGTCGCTAATCGAGCGGCTGTACGGCGGCCAGGCAATGGCCGAGGTTGTGAACGGCCTCATCAGCGACGCCATCAACAAGCACATCGAAGACAACAAGCTGCGCATTATTGGCGAACCCCTCCCCACCGAGAAGGAATTCGACAACGATTGGGAAAAGGGCGAGACCCTGAGTTTCGAATATGAGATTGGTCTCTATCCCGATATCAAGATAGACGTTACCGCAGAGGATGCCATCCCCTACTACAAGGTCAAGGTTACCGAGGCTGCAAAGAAAGACTACAAGAGCAACCTGCTCAAGCAGTTCGGAACAATGGCCGACGCCGAGACCCTCGGAGAGGACGATTTTATGACCGCCGATTTCGAGCAGGGCGAGACCAAGGTTGAGGACACCTACGTGGCTCTTCGCTCTATGGCAAGCGACGAATTGAAAAAAGATTACGTCGGCTTGAAAGTTGGCGACACAAAAGAGGTAAATGTAGTAGAGACCTTTGCTAACGAAACCGACCGCGCCTCTATGTTGCATATGAAAAAAGAAGAACTGGCCGCTATGGATCCTGTATGGAAGATGACCGTGAAGAGCGTTAAAACCTTCAAGGACGCCGAAGAGAGCCAGGAGACCTACGACAAGATATTCGGCGAGGGCGTGGTGACGAGCGCAGAACAATTCGACAAGAAGGTTGCCGAGCGCCTGGCCGACGAATACCAGGGCGAAAGCGACTACCGCTTCAATATGGACGCCCGCGATTATCTGGTGGACAAGGCCAAGATGGAGCTCCCGGAAGCATTCATCAAGCGCTGGCTGCTGGCTGCAAACGAGGGCAAGTTCACTATGGAAGACATAGAGAAGGAGTTCGATGCATTTATGAAGGATTTCCGCTGGGACATTATCCGCGGCGAACTTATGAAGGCACACGAACTCAAGGTGACCAAAGACGATATGGAGAACGAGGCCAAGCGTTATGTAAGCTACCAGTATGCTATGTACGGCCTCTCCAACCTGCCGGAAGAGCAGATGAAAGATGCCGCCAACCGCATCCTGGCCGACCAGCAGCAGGCCCGCCGCATCTATGAGAAGGTAGAGAACGACCTTGTTTTCGACTACATCAAAAAGACTGCGACTCTCACCAAGAAGAGCATTTCTCTCGAGAAAATGCGTGAGATGAACAAATAAAACCGATATATGAAGTCAGAATTCGAAAAATTCGCCGTCAAAGGGCGCGGCATCAGCTCCCTGGCACTGGACAGCTACGGCAAGATTGTGTCCAGTTATATGAACCCGATGATTATCGAGGAGCGTCAGTTGAACGTCGCCCAGATGGACGTGTTCTCCCGCCTTATGATGGACCGCATCATCTTTTTGGGCTGCCCCATAAACGACGACGTAGCCAACATAATCCAGGCCCAGCTGCTGTTCCTGGACAGTAACGGCTACGACAGCGACATTTCTCTGTACATCAACTCCCCCGGCGGCGAGGTGTATGCCGGCCTCGGCATCTACGACACGATGCAGACCATAAGCAGCGACGTGCACACCATCTGCACCGGCCTTGCGGCGTCTATGGCCTCCATCATTCTGGCAGCCGGCACCAAGGGCAAGCGCAGCGCTCTGCAGCACTCCCGCGTGATGATACACCAGCCTATGGGCGGCGTTTCGGGACAGGCCTCCGACATAGAGATTACCGCCCGTGAAATAACCCAGCTCAAAGACGAGCTCTACCAGATTCTTGCGCAGCACACCGGCAAGAGCGTCAAGCAGATTGTGAAGGACGCCGACCGCGACTACTGGATGACATCCCAGGCCGCTCTCGAATATGGTATGATAGACGAGATTGTAAAGAAACCCGCCAAGAAATAGCGATTAATGGCAAAAAAGACCACTCACCAGGAGCATTGCGTTTTTTGCGGCCGCAGTCAGGACCAGGTTGAACTCCTGATCACCGCAGAGAACGCCTCCATCTGCTGCGATTGCGCAGAGGCCGCCTACAACGCGGTGAGGGAGGTGCTCCACCCGGCCGGCAGCAACATTAAGAGCAACGGTCGCATAGAGGGCGATTTCTCTCTCAAGAAACCGCGCGAGATGTACGATTTTATGAGCCAGTACGTGATTGGGCAGGACACCGCCAAGAAAGTTCTGGCGGTGGCTGTGTACAACCACTACAAGCGCATCGAAAATCAGGACCACGGCCTGATAGAGAAATCGAACATTCTGCTGGTGGGCCCCACCGGCACCGGCAAGACTTTGCTGGCGCGCACCATCGCCAAGATGCTCAACGTCCCCTTTGCAATTGTAGACGCCACCATCCTTACGGAGGCGGGCTATGTGGGCGAGGACGTGGAGAGCATCCTGACCCGTCTGCTGCAAGATGCGGACTATGACGTGGCCAAGGCGGAGCGGGGCATCGTCTTTATAGACGAAATAGACAAGATTGCACGCAAGAGCGACAATCCCTCCATCACCCGCGACGTTTCGGGCGAAGGGGTGCAGCAGGCGCTGCTCAAGATTATCGAGGGCAGCATAGTGAACGTGCCGCCTCAGGGCGGGCGCAAGCACCCGGAGCAGCAGATGATTGCGGTGAACACCGACAACATCCTGTTCATTTGCGGAGGCGCTTTCGAGGGCATCGAGCGCAACATCGCGCACCGTCTCAACGCCCAGGTAGTGGGCTACGAAGCGCAGAAGAAGCGCGGTGTCATAGACAAGAACAATATGATTAAATACGTTGCGCCGCAGGATTTGCGCGCATACGGCCTCATCCCGGAGATTATCGGCCGACTGCCGGTCATCACCCACCTCAACGCCCTGGACCGCAACACTTTGCGCGCCATCCTCACCGAGCCCAAGGACAGCATAATAAAGCAGTACACAGAGCTTTTCCGCCTGGACGGCATAGAGCTGGTAATTGGCGAGGAGGTGCTCGACTACATTGTGGACAAGGCCATCGAGTTCAAGCTTGGCGCCCGCGGACTCCGCTCCATTTGCGAGACAATGATGATGGACGCTATGTTCGAGGCCCCCACCAGCAAGAAGAAGAAATTCACAATTACACTGGACTACGCCAAGAACAAACTGGAGCAGAGCGCACTCTACGCCGCCTCGCTCACGGCCCGTGACGATGATTAGGGTATCCGTCATAGTACCTCTCTACAAATCGGCGCAGTTTCTCCCTACCCTTTTCGGGAATCTGCAACAGCAGAGCATTGCATCTGACATAGAATGTATCTTCATAGACGACCACGGCGGTGACGACTCCACCGCCGTGGCGCGTTCTCTGGCGGCCGACGCCCCTTTCAAGTGCCTCTTTGGCGCCACGGCGGCAAACGGCGGCCCCGGAGCGGCCCGCAACGCAGGGCTGAGCCTGGCCACCGGAGAATACATCGCCTTCCTGGACAGCGACGACGCCCTTAACGCCACCTTTTGCGAGCGGCTGTACGATGCGGCCTTCACTGCCAACGCCGACCTCGCTTACGGTCACATCCTGGAGGTGAACGGCTCCCGCAGCCGCGTCCGCCGCAACCCGGTTGTGGGGAACGGCGATTTCAACCAGGGCAAGCGGGAGTATTTCCTGACGCACTATAAATCGTTCTTCACATCTTTCATATACAGGCGCTCCTTCCTGCTTGAAAACGGCATTGACTTCCCTGCCACCCGCAGCGGTGAGGACAGTTGCTTTTTGGCCAAGGCGTTGCTTTTGGCCCGCCGCATAGCCTGCGTAAACGAGGCGCTCTACCACTATGTGCGCCGCGAGGGCAGCATAACCAAGGAGAGCAACCCGTTCCGCTACGAGGAGCGGCTCAAGTCGTTTGACGCGCTGCTGGATTTTGCCCGCGAAAAAGGGATTTACGGCCCGGACAGCGACAAGGATCTTTTGGATTATATCTACATAAAGAAGGCTATGATTACCGGCGTTCTTGACTGCCGCAGCGCCCGCAGCGAGATTGTGAACCATTGCACCAACCGCGTGCCCGATATGCGCGGCAACCGCTACCTGCGCCGCGATCCAGCCGCCCGTCTGGCGGTATTCGCATTACAAGCCTAGGGTAACTAACCCAAAAGGGCGATCCCTTGCGGAATCACCCTTTCTTCGACAAATAACTAATATAACTTAAAATACAGAAGACGCGACTTACTTTGCGTAAGCTATAATAAGACGCGCTATGAGGTCTTTCAATTTTTCTACCTGGTATTCTCCAACGGTGGCCTCGATGTGCTCGTTGCCCACACCGCTGTCGTTGGTAATGAACACGTAGGTTCCGTTGGTGGACATTGCGAAACTGCGCAGAAGATATTCGCAAGCCTTGTCAATGCCGCTGGCGGCCACGGGAACTATCTTTATGCCTGTTTCGGCATACTTCTCTATCGACTTCTGGCAAGAAGCAATAATGTCATCTTCGTGGTGCGGCGGGGCGTCCAGGATAAGGAAAGCTACGCGGCTGCGGGAGGAATTGCTCCAACTGAGCTTCTGCAGGCCGGTTTCGAGCGCCTCGTGCACCGCTTCAGGCCAGTCGCCGCCGCCTTCGGCATTCTGCTGGCCAATATAGTTGATGGTCTCGTCTACATTGCCGGTAAACTGGGAGAATTTGGTAACGTAGCGGTCGCCCTGGTCGCGGTAGAACACGGTTGCGGTGCGGACCTTTGCGGTGCACTGCTGCCCTACGAGGGTTATGATATCTTTGAGGTCGGCCTTTAGGAAACCAATCTCGTCTCCCATACTGCCGGTGGCGTCAACTATGAACGCCACGTCTATGGCGTTGTCGACTCTCTTGGCGCTTGCAACATACTTGTTTTCAATTACCTCCTGGTTGTTGGGTGTGGTGAACTCGAAACTGTCCACCTTCTTGCCGTTCACCTTCAATGAATACTCGGAAGCGTCTACGCGGAAGGCGCTCTCGTACATCGAAGCCCAAAGGACTGCGTGGCCGGCATTGTCGCTCTGGGCATTCCAAACTTCCTTGTCGCCCTTGAGAAGGGATATCCTTGCACCCACGGCCGGTTTCTCGGACGCATCCACGGTGGTTACGTAAACAAAGTTATAGGGGTAATATTTCCAATACGAAGAATGAGCGCCCCATTCTTGATTGTTTAGAAGGTTGGCCCAAAATCCCCATTTCTCGATGTCATTCCACTCGCCGGCAGTCACTACTCCGCTGCTGAACTGGCCGCCGCCCACTTCGCTCTCTCCGCCGCCTTCGCCGCCGTCAAAAACACCGCCGCCATCAACTGCGCTTTCCCTGGCCATTGCCGAAGCACTGTCTTCATATGGCAGGTCATACTCTATGGCCGCCTTGGAGCATCCTGCCAGGGCAAACACCATACTTGCCGCGAGAAGAAAAATACCAATAATTTTTTTCATATATTTGTAATTATTAGACTTGTTTTCCTGTAAAATGCAGGATAACGCAAAATCTAACACGTTTTTTTAACTTTTTTTGAATATGAAGGGAATTGTTCTTGCCGGCGGAAGCGGCACCCGTCTGTACCCCATCACCCGGGGTGTCAGCAAACAGATGCTGCCAGTTTATGACAAGCCAATGATATATTATCCTATTTCGGTGCTTATGCAGGCCGGGATACGTGACATATTGATTATTTCCACCCCGCAGGATCTGCCCGCCTTCCGGCGCTTGATGGGGAGCGGCAGTGATTTTGGCGTGCGCTTCAGCTATGCGGAGCAACCCTCCCCTGACGGCCTTGCGCAGGCCTTCATAATTGGTGAAGAGTTTATTGGCAGCGATTGCGTGTGCCTGGTGCTGGGGGACAATATCTTTCACGGCCAGGGCTTCGAGACTATGCTGCGCGAGGCAGTGAACACCGCCCGGAACGAGGGCAAGGCGACCATCTTCGGCTATCGCGTGGCCGACCCGCAGCGCTACGGCGTGGCGGAATTCGACGACAGTGGCAATTGCCTTTCGATAGAAGAGAAACCGGCGCAGCCCAAGAGCAACTATGCTGTGACGGGGCTTTACTTCTACCCCAACAACGTAATAGAAATTGCCAAGGCGGTGCGTCCATCTGCACGCGGCGAGCTTGAAATAACCTCGGTGAACCAGGAGTTCCTCAACCGCGGGCAGCTCAAGGTGCAGCTGCTGGAGGGGGGCTTCGCCTGGCTGGACACAGGCACCTTCGGCTCCCTTCTGCAGGCGTCGACCTTCGTGGAGGTGATTGAAGAGCGCACCGGCGCCCACGTCGCCTGCCTGGAAGAGATCGCCTGGCGGGCCGGGTGGATTTCAGACGACAAGCTGCGCGACCTGGCCGGCGTAATGGAAAAGAACCAGTACGGACAATATTTGCTAAATCTGCTATAGGCATATGGACTATAAGAGAACCATAATAATCACCGGCGGAGCCGGTTTCATAGGGAGCCACGTGGTGCGGCTGTTCGTGAACAAGTATCCCGATTACAGGATAATCAACCTCGACAAGTTGACCTACGCCGGCAACCTGGCGAACCTTCGCGACATAGAGAACGCCCCCAACTACCGCTTTGTAAAGATGGATATCTGCGATTTCGAAGGGGTGCTGAAGTTGATGCAGGAAGAGAACGTGACCGGCATAATCCACCTGGCTGCGGAAAGCCACGTGGACCGCAGCATAAAGGACCCGTTCACCTTTGCTCAGACCAACGTTATGGGCACCCTCTCCCTGCTCCAGGCCGCCAAGATTGCCTGGAACGGCAACTGGGAGGGGAAGCGCTTCTACCATATTTCTACAGACGAAGTCTACGGCGCGCTGGAGATGACCCATCCGGAGGGCATAGAGCCGCCGTTCACCACAAAAGCCAGCAGCGGGGAGCACCATCTTGCCTACGGAGAAACGTTCTTTACGGAAGATCTCAAATACCAGCCGCACAGCCCCTACAGCGCCTCCAAGGCCTCTTCAGATCACTTTGTGCGGGCATTCCACGATACCTACGGCCTGCCGTCGGTAGTGACCAACTGCAGCAACAACTACGGCCCCTACCAGTTCCCTGAGAAGCTCATACCGCTGTTCATCAATAACATCCGCCATCGCAAGCCGCTGCCGGTATACGGCAAGGGGGAGAATGTGCGCGACTGGCTGTACGTAGAAGACCACGCCCGCGCCATCGACCTCATTTTCCACAAGGGCAAGGTGGGCGACACCTACAACATCGGCGGCTTCAACGAGTGGAAGAACATCGACATAATCAAGGTGCTCATCAATACCGTCGACCGGCTGCTGGGCCGCAAAGAGGGCGAGGATATGAACCTTATCACCTATGTTACGGACCGGGCAGGCCACGACCTTCGCTATGCGATAGACTCTTCCAAACTCCAGAGGGAGCTGGGCTGGGAGCCCAGCCTCCAGTTTGAGGAGGGCATAGAAAAAACCGTCCGCTGGTATCTGGACAACCAGGCCTGGCTGGACAACGTCACGTCCGGCGACTATCAGAACTACTATAAACAGATGTACGACGGGCGATAGAGGAATCAGTCCAGACAAAAAAAGAACCGGCTCTTTCCAGGGCCGGTTCCTTTTTGTGTGAATCGCAGGTTATGCGCCGAAATTGTCGTACAGGATACTTTCGGGAGCGACACCAAGCGAATCCAGCAGGTCGGTAACGCACTTGGTCATCATAGGCGGACCGCACATAAAGTACTTGCAATCCTCGGGGGCCTCGTGGTTTTTGAGGAATGTTTCGTACATCACATTATGCACGAAGCCTGCGGTGTACTTCACGCCCGCTGCATCTGCTGCCGGATCGGGACGGTCCAATGCCAGATGGAAGTGGAAGTTGGGGAACTCCTTCTCGATCTCTGCGAAATCTTCCAGGTAGAAGGCCTCGACCAGGGCGCGGGCACCGTAGAAGAAGTGCACCTCGCGTTTGGTCTTGAGGGTCTTGAACAGATGCATAATGTGGCTGCGCAAAGGAGCCATACCTGCACCGCCGCCCACGAAGATATACTGCATATCGTCGGGATCATCCTTAGGCAGCAGGAACTCTCCGTAAGGGCCGCTGATCATCACCTTGTCGCCCGGCTTGCGGGTGAACACGTAGGTAGAGCCTATGCCCGGAGGCACGGGAAGCATCTTGAAGACGCCCTTGGGCTGACTGCGGTCGAACGGAGGGGTCGCGATGCGGACGTTGAGCTTGATGACGCCCTTCTCTGCAGGATAGGAAGCCATAGAATAGGCGCGGATGGTGGGCACGGTGTTCTTGTACTTGATGTCGAAGAAACCGTATTTCTCCCAGTCTGCCTTGTAGATGGGATCCACGTCAATGGTAGAGAAGTCTGCATCGTAAGCGGGGATGTCTATCTGGATATACTCACCGCTCTTGAATTCGATGTCCTCGCCTTCCGGCAATTTAACGGTAAACTCCTTGATAAAGGTAGCCACGTTCTTGTTGGAGATAACCTCGCACTCGAGTTTCTTGACGCTCAAAGCGCTGTCGGGAATCTCGATCTTGAGATTGTCCTTAACCTTGACCTGGCATCCGAGGCGCCAGTTGTCGTTGATTTGCTTGCGGGAAAAGTGAACGGTCTCGGTGGGCAGGATGCTGCCGCCGCCCTCAAGGACGCGGCACTTGCACTGTCCGCAGGAACCCTTGCCGCCGCAGGCAGATGGGAGGAAAATCTTCTGATCTGCAAGAGTTGCCAGCAGCGAACCGCCCTGGGGGACGTCCACTACCTTCTTGCCGTTGTTAATATCGATCTTTACGGTTCCGCTCGGGGTGAGTTTCGCCTTCACGAACAGCAGCAGCGCAACCAGCAAAAGGATAAGCGCCAGGCAGGCTACTACAGAAACTATCAATGTTTGCATACTCATAATCCTGCCCTCCTATAGTTGAATACCCATAAAGCTCATGAACGCGATGCCCATAAGACCGGTTATGATGAACGAAATACCCAGACCCTTGAGACCAGCGGGAATCTTGCTGTAGGCAAGTTTCTCGCGGATGGCTGCCATACAAACGATAGCCAGGAACCAGCCCACACCGCTGCCGAGGCCAAATGTGAACGCCTCGCCCAGAGTCTCGTAGGCACGCTCCTTCATAAACAGCGAACCGCCCAGGATGGCGCAGTTAACTGCAATCAGCGGGAGGAATATACCCAGCGAGTTGTAGAGGCCGGGGGCGAACTTCTCCACTGCCATCTCCACAATCTGGGTGAAGGTGGCGATGGTGGCGATGAACACGATGTAGCTCAAAAAGCTGAGGTCTACCGACGCGTAAGAAGGATTGAGCCAGGCCAGCGCGCCGGGCTTGAGGATATACTCATAGAGAAGATAGTTGAGCGGCAGGGTGATGCCCAGCACAAAAATAACGGCCAGACCCAGACCTGCGGCGGTCTTCACGTTCTTCGAAACTGCCAGGAATGAGCACATTCCCAGGAAGAACGCGAAAATCATATTGTCTACGAAGATAGACTTGATAAATAAATTCAAATATTCCATATCTATCCCCTCCTATTTCTCTTGAAGTTCTTTCTGGATGCTTCTCTGGATCCATACGACGCAGCCCAGAAGGATGAGCGCCATAGGAGGGAGAATCATCAGACCGTTGTTCATATACCAGCCGCCGTTCTCCATATACCAGCTTGCAGGGATAACCTGGAAGCCGAACAGGGTGCCGCTGCCAAGCAGCTCGCGGAAGAAGGCCACTATAATCAATATCATACCGTAGCCGAGGCCGTTGCAGGCTCCGTCCACAAAGCTGGGCCAGGGCTTGTTGCCGAGGGCGAAAGCCTCGATGCGGCCCATAATGATACAGTTGGTGATGATGAGGCCGATGTAGACCGACAGCATCTTGCTGGTATCATAGGCGAAAGCCTGGAGAAACTGGTCAATCAAAATCACGAACATCGCAACCACAACCAACTGTACGATGATGCGCACGCGGTTGGGGATGGTGTTGCGGAGTAAAGAGAGTATCAAGCTGGAGCAAGCGGTCACGATGGTTACCGAAAGGGCCATCACCAGGGCGCCCTTGAGTTGTACTGTCACTGCCAAAGATGAGCAGATACCGAGGACCAACACCGTGATGGGATTGGTCAGGAAAAACGGTTTTGTGTAGATATCTTTATTCATCTTTTTCTGTATTTACGGGTTCATTATCACATTCACCTTCGCAATTTTCGCTGCAGCAGCACTCCTTTTCGGAGTCGCCCTCGCAGGCGCCGCAGCACTCTTTTGCAGCAGGACGGCCGGTAAGGAACGCCTTGTAGGCACCCAGCCACTGCTCCAGGGAAGCGCTCACCGCCTTGGAGGTCATTGTTGCACCGGAAATTGCATCGACACCATTCTCGGAGCCGTTAGCACCGCCTTTAATGACCTTCACAGAAGAGAACTGACCGGCATCGGAAAGTTTCTTGCCGCGGAACTGGGTGTAGAACGGGGGCTCCGCAATCTTTGCACCGAGGCCCGGAGTCTCGCTGGCGTGGTCAAAAATGGCGCCGGCAACGGTTTCGTTGTCGTCTTCAACTGCCACATAGCCCCAGATGGCACCCCAGAGGCCGGCACCGTACATAGCCAGGATGTTGACCTTGCGGCCGTCGTCCATAGTGCATTCATATACGGGAAGCTTGACCTCCTGGCCCTTCTTGAGGGCAGAGAATTGAGATTTGAGGTCGATATCCTTAAAAGCATCCACTCCCTCTACCACATTGCCTTCTGCGTCTACCACAAAGGCGTTGGTGATATGGTCGTTGTAAAGCTTCATAAAATCGGCACTCTTGTCCACGCTGCCGTCGGGATTCTGGCCCATATTGGCTGCCATCATAATGGTCTTCATCTTGGCAAGGTCCGCATTCGCCTGCTGACGGCTCTTGAGGGCCGAAGCTGCAAACGCCAGGATCGCTGCCACTATCACCACCAGGATGGTGGTGTAGATCACTGTATAAACATTGCTGTTAGTATTCATAGCGCTCCTGATTTAAACGGTTTTTGCCCTGCGAAGACGCTTGCGCACGTTGGCGTTCACAACCAGATGGTCGATGAGCGGGGCAAACGTATTCATAAGGAGAATAGAAAGCATCATACCCTCCGGATAGCCGGGGTTGAAGAGACGCAGCGTCACTGCGAAAGCTCCCACCAGGAAGCCGTAGATCCACTTGCCGGTCTCTGTCTGGGCGCTGGTGACAGGGTCGGTTGCCATAAACACGCAGCCGAATGCGAAGCCGCCCATAATGAGCTGATAGTAAGCGGGGACATCGCCCAGCAGGCCAATAAGCAGACCGCCGGCCACGCAGCTGAGCATAACCTTCCAGCTGGCCACGCCCGTCCAGAGAAGGAGGATGGCGCCCAGCAGTATGCAGAGCGTGGAGGTCTCACCGACAGAACCGGGGATGAGGCCGATGAACATATCCAAAGCAGAATAGTGCAGGTTGCCGCTGGCCACCTCGGAAAGCGGAGTGGCGCAGGAAACTGCGTCCACGCCGGCTTTGTGGGCAACCCAGACAGCGTCGCCGCTCATCATCTTGGGATAGGAGAAGAACAGGAAGGCACGCGCCAGCAGCGCGGGGTTCCAAATGTTCATACCGGTGCCGCCAAACACTTCCTTGCCAATCACGACAGCGAAAGCCACAGCCAGAGCAAGCATCCACAGGGGAATATTGACGGGCATAATGAGCGGGATAAGGAAACCGGTCACGAAATAGCCCTCGTTCACCTCTTCGCCTTTGATCTGCGCGAACATACATTCGAAGAACAGACCTACTATGTAAGAGACAAGGTAGAGGGGCAATATCTTGAGGAAGCCTCTCCAAACAATCATCCAGAAGCCCCAGCCGTAACCGTAGGCGAGATTCATCTGGTAACCGATGTTGTAGATACTGAACAGGAACACGGGCATAAGCGCGATGATTACGGTCATCATCGTGCGCTTGAGATCCACGCTGTCCTTGATGTGAGTACCGCGGCGGGTGACTGTTTTGGGCACGAAGAAGAAGGTCTCCATCGCGTCGAAGAACGAACCCAGGGCGCTCAGCTTGCCGCCCTTGGAGAAGGTCGGCTTCATTTTGTCCAATGTATTTCTCAGTGCGCTCATACTATGCCATCTCCTTTAACATAAGGTCTATACCGTCGCTGAGAATCTTTTGGATCTCAATCTTGGAAGGACACACGAACTCGCAGAGTGCGAGGTCCTCCGGGATGACTTCGTATATACCCAGGTTTTCCATTTTTTCAATATCCTTGGCAAGGCAGGCCTTGAGCAGATACACGGGGTAAATGTCCATAGGGAGCACTTTGCCGTAGACGTCGGACACCACGAACGCGCGCTCGCCGCCGTTCACGTTGGTATCCAGCGCGTAGGTTTTCTTCTTGTTTGCAAGCCACGACCAGTAGAGGCGGGAGAAGCTGAACTTTTTCAAGCGGAAAGGCTTGATCCAACCCAGGGTCTCGTAATAATCGCCCTCTTCCAGCAGAGTTACCTGATTGTCGAAGAAGCCAAGATAGCCGTCGGCGCCGACATTGCAGCCGGTGAGGACGTCGCCGCTCACATAGCGGACATTTTCGCCCTTGGCATACTTGCCGACTGCAGCTATGGCCATACCCTGCACGCCCTTTACATAAACGGGTTCGGCAGCGGGACCTGTGACAGCCACCAGGCGGCTCATATCATAGGTTCCGGTGGCCAGGCAGCGGCCTATGGCAGCGAGCGATACCAAATCTACAGTCCAAACAACTTCACCCTTGTTAATGGGAGAAATGTGGTTGATTTGCACGCCCACGTTGCCTGCCGGGTGGGGCCCGTCAAAGGTGTGGAAAATAACCCCCTTGAGGTCGTGCATTGCGCTGCCGGCCTCTTTTGAAGCGGCCAGGCTGAAATGCACGCCGCCTTTGGTGAGGCGGGCCAGGGCATTCACGCCCTCCTGGAGATAATTGAACTGGCCATCCATAATAAAGTCAGCGTCGGGCGCCAGCGGAGCTGTGTTCATTGCAGAAACAAAAATGCTCTTGGGAGCATCTTCGGGATTTGCAACGATGCCGTAAGGGCGCTGCTTGATCATTGGCCAGAGACCGCGCTCCTGCAGCACTGCGGTCATTGCCTGCTTGTCCAGCTTGCTGCAGTCCACGGCGTCGTATTTGACGCTGTCGTTCTGCCCGTCGGCTTTGACCACCACTGCCAGAAGCTTGCGCTTTTCGCCGCGAACGACTGTCTGCACGACACCGCTGCAAGGCGAACAGAAACGTACCTGCGGGCGCATCTTATCCACAAACAGAGCGTCACCAGCCTTTACGGCGTCGCCCTCTTTCACTGCGAGCTTGGGCACAAGTGCCTTGAAATCTGTGGGTTTGATTGCGACCAGGTCAGGAACTACAGTTTCTGCGATTTTAGCGGGAGCGGCACCTGCGAGAGGTATGTCGAGCCCCCTTTTCAATCTGATGTGTTCTGACATTTTAGATTTATTTAATGATAGATGATTTTTCTTTCAAATCGCGCGCAAATATACCTATAATTATTGAGGTTTTTAAATTATTTTTGCGGTATGGACTTTAACGGCAAAGAAGAGATTATAAAGGGCCTCAACCAGGCCCAGCGGGAAGCGGTCGAGAGCGCCGACGGCCCGTTGTTGATTGTGGCCGGAGCGGGCAGCGGCAAGACGCGCGTGCTGACCTGCCGTATTGCAAACCTTATAAGCAAGGGGGTGGAACCCTACCGCATCCTGGCGCTGACCTTCACCAAAAAGGCGGCGGGCGAAATGAAGGAGCGAATCTCCGCCCTGGTGGGCGACCGCAACGCAGGGCGCCTCTGGATGGGCACCTTCCACTCTGTGTTCGTGCGCTTCCTTAGGGAATACGCCGACCTGCTCGGTTACCCCGCCCAGTTCACCATATACGACGCGGCCGACACAAAATCGGCCATCACCAAGTGCATCAAGGAGCTTAATCTGGACGACAAGACCTACAAGCCCTCCAGTGTGGCAGCGCGCATTTCCAACGCCAAGAACGACCTGCTCACCGCCGCATCGTATGCGAACAACTCCATATACCGGGGCGAGGACACCTCCAACAAGCGCCCCCGGCTGCACGAGATTTACACCCTCTACGCCGCAAAATGCAAGGCCTCCGGAGCGATGGACTTCGACGACCTGCTGCTCAACACCAACATCCTGTTCCGCGACCATCCGGAGGCGCTGGAAACCATCCGCGCCCGGTTCAAATATATATTGGTGGACGAGTACCAGGACACCAACTACTCCCAATATTTGATACTCAAGAAACTGGCGGCGGAACACCACAACATATGCGTGGTGGGCGACGACAGCCAGAGCATATACAGCTTCCGCGGGGCGCGAATAGAGAACATTCTCAGTTTCCAGAAAGACTACCCCGAGGCCAGGATAATCCGGCTGGAGCAGAACTACCGCTCCACCCAGACCATTGTGGACGCCGCCAACAGCGTGATTGACCGCAACAAGAACCGCATCAAAAAGGTCTGCTATTCCAAGGCCGACAAGGGGGACAAGATTCACGTGATAAACGCCGCCAGTGACTTTGACGAAGGGCACGCCATAGCCGCCGCCATCAAACGGATAATCTACCGCGACAAGGCACAATACAGCGACTTTGCCATACTCTACCGCACCAATGCCCAGAGCCGCGTGTTGGAGGAGGCGCTGCGAAAGCAGAACCTCCCCTGCCACGTAGTTTCCGGCACATCTTTCTTCGACCGGGCGGAGGTAAAAGATATGGTAGCATATTTCCGGCTGGTGATAAATCCCAGGGACAACGAGGCCTTCCGTCGCATCATCAACCTCCCCGCCCGCGGCATCGGCGCCACCTCCATCAGCGCGCTGGAGGCAGCCGCCGCAGAGACAGGTGTGTCGCTGCTGCAGGCTGCTTCTCTGCCGGACACCGACCTCCTTAAATTCGGCCTCAAGAGCGTCGCAATCGGCAAACTGCACGAATTTGCCAGAATGATTGCCGACCTTGGCAGCCGCGCCCTCACCACCGACGCCTACGCTATGGCCACCGAAATTGCCGCCCGCAGCGGTATGCTTGACTATTTGCGGCTGCAGCAGGGCAAGGAGGAAAAAGACCGGCTGGAGAACGTGCAGGAGCTGTTCAACGGCATCAAACAATATCTTGAAGACGAGGCGCAGATGCGCAAATATTACGATGCCGAAACGGGAGAAGATATGGCCTCGCCGGACGACGTTATAACCATTTCGGATTATATAGAGAACTTCACACTGCTGTCGGCGGCAGAAAAAAGCGAGGACGACGAAGACGGCGACAACCGCATCAGCTTGATGACGGTGCACTCTTCAAAAGGATTGGAATACCCGTATATATTTGTAGCCGGGCTGGAAGAGAATCTGTTCCCCAGCGGCAGCGATCTTATGTCCTCCGACATAGAGGAGGAGCGCCGGCTGTTCTACGTGGCCATAACCCGTGCAGAAAAGGAGGTTACACTTTCCTACGCCTCCATCCGGCATCGCTACGGCAAGGAAGACTACAACGAACCCAGCCGTTTTCTCAAGGAGGTAGACCGCAAGTATATGGACGGCGACGTGCCTACCGGCAGCGCCTTCGACGATTTTGGATTCGGCGGCGGATACGCCCCG
>JAFZYD010000048.1 GCA_017616475.1 Bacteroidales bacterium | reverse complement strand
GCGGGGCATATTTCACTTTCGATACCCGCGACAATAAGAAGGTCAATGTGAAGGTCGGCATTTCTTATATGGGCCTGAACAATGCGCGTGAGACTGCAGCAGAGCTCACTTCCTGGAATGTGGAGGACCAGCAGGCAAAGTGCGTTGCCGCTTGGAACGAGATTCTCTCGCAGGTAGATGCCGAAGGCGGCAGCGAGGATGTTCGCAAGATATTCTATACCTCCATCTATCATATCTTTATGCAGCCGTCCGATTACACGGGCGAGAACCCGATGTGGGCGTCGGACGAGCCGTATTATCAGGACTATCACGCCATCTGGGACACCTTCCGCGCGACGCATCCCTTCATCAATATTTTCCGGCCGACCCGCGGTGCCGAGATGGTGCAGAGCCTGGTCAACATTTACGAGCACGACAAGTATATGCCCGATGCCCGCACCAGCAACTGGAGCGGTCGTGTGCAGGGCGGTTCCAACAGCGATATGCTGGTGGCTGACGCTTTTGTCAAGGGCCTTAAGGGCATAGATTATGAGACTGCGCTCAAGGCGATGATAAAGAACGCCACGGTGCCGCCTGGCGACGACGAGCGTCAGTATGGCCGAGGAGGTCTCTGGGACTACAATCGTCTTGGCTATGTTTCTACCGATTATGAGCGAGGCTGCAGCCGTACTTACGAGTATGCAGCCAACGACTATGCAATTGCAACGGTGGCCAAGGGGCTGGGGTATACGGATGTCTATGAGAAGTATAAAGAGAAGGCCCGCAGCTGGGAGAATCTCTGGAATCCGGATATAGAGAGCTTCGGCTTCAAAGGCTTCTGCTGGCCGCGCAATTCGGACGGTTCCTGGCTCAGCGACCCTTCTTTTACAGTATTCTCTTCCGGCTCTTTCGAGCATCCTTTCTATGAAACCTTCTCCTGGGAGCTTTCGTTCTATGTGCCGCAGGATATGAAGGCGCTCATAGAGAAGATGGGCGGCAAGGAGGAGTTCACCAGAAGGCTGGATACATATTTCCACGAGACCTTCCCCGGGGCGCGAGAGGAGTTGTTGTTCTATACCAAACTGTACGGAATGTGCCAGATCTCCAACGAGCCGTGCTTTTTGGCGCCTTCCCTTTATGCGTATGTAGGCGAGCCCTACAAGACGGCAGAGATTGTGCGGAGCATCCTCTCGACGATGTATTCCGCTGCCAGCGACGGCGTCCCCGGCAACGACGATTCGGGTTCGATGGGGGCGTGGTATGCATTCCATACGCTGGGCTTCTATCCGGTAGCAGCGCAGGATGTCTATCTTATTTCCAGCCCCGTCTTCTCTAAGGTTACTTTGACATTCGAGGATGGTAAGAAGCTGGTGGTTACTGCCAAGAAGGCGAGCGACAAGAATATCTACATCAAGTCCTGCAGGCTCAACGGCAAACCGCTGGACCGCTGCTGGCTGCATCACAGCGAGATCGTAGATGGCGGTACCCTCGAGTTCGAAATGGGTCCCAAGCCCACAGCCTGGGCAGTTGCCGGCCAGTTGCCGCCGTCGATGTCAGATTAGTTTATTATATTTGAAAAAAGAATCATCAGATATGAAACGCAGAGAATCCTTCAAGATGTTCCTCAAGCCGGGTATGGAAAAGGAATACCAGCGGCGCCACGCGGCCATCTGGCCGGAGCTTAAAAAGTTGTTGTCCGATTCGGGGGTGAGCAATTACTCCATCTTCTGGGACAAGGAGACCAACATCCTGTTTGCGTATCAAGAGGTCGAGGGCGATTCTGGCTCCCAGGATTTAGGCGGTACAGAAATCGTGAAGAAGTGGTGGGATTACATGGCCGACATAATGGAGGTCAACCCCGACAACTCCCCCGTCTCCATCCCCCTGGACGAGATGTTTTATATGGAATAGCAGAATTCCTATTGCTATTTCGGAAAAGAGTTTTACCTTTGCATTCGAAGGGGAGATAGTGTATGAGTTCGCCCCATTCTATCTCCTAAAACCTTCCAAAATTGACCACCCCTCGATCGGGGTGGCTTTTTTATTCCATACGGATAGTAATTCGTTCCCGGAAATCGCTAGCAATTGAGTAATGCAACGCCCTTTGTCTGTAATGGGGTCGGCAAGATATTTCCCGATACCATCTGCGAGTCTTTCTTTTGAATACAGATCAAGAGAAGGGAAGTATAGTACGACACACTGTGCGTGTTGTTTCTCTGCGTAACGCAACTTGGAACTTATAGCCCACGTGCCGTGACCTTCAATTGCCTTGATCTCCATAGGGATATCGTCCAAATAGCCGTCGCAAGACTTAACGCCGGGCTCGTTTGTTTCTTGAGCAAGAACAATGCGGTGCCCTTTCTTTCTAAGAACAATCAGGACAGCCCGTTCATAGTCGCTACGCCGCATTCCGGCTACGCCTTGTTGCTTTGCAAACTTATGTTGTAAATGCACAGCACTCATCCCGCCCGATTCTTCATCGAACGTAACATCGTAATAATCATCATCCTGTAAGAGGCGAAGATATTCGTTATAGTTCTCTTCGCGTCTTAAATCTGAACTCTGCATCTTTCGTCACAATTGCCATCACACACCAATTCCTGTTGCCCGATAGAATACCTGGCATAGACTAGGTGACGAAGGTAAGCCTTCCAGTTAAGAAAAACAAGGGGAATGTGTAAAAAACGCGTTACTCCAGCATCCGGGAGCGGAAGGCGGCGATGTCGGTTTGGGGGACGCCGATGGACAGGAAGAAGTTCTCTATTCCTTTGGTGAAGCCTTGGCCGCGGGAGAGGTTCCAGATGTGAGTTACCGCTACTTTGTATGACGCCAGCCTGGTCTGGACGGTGGTTTCGCCATCGTTTAAAGACCACGAGAGCGGGGCGAAAAGCGACAGTTCATATTCCTGGGATATATCGCCTTCCGGCACGCCCAGCAAACCCAGGAGGAGCATCGCCATTGTGCCGGTGCGGTCGCGGCCGGCGGAGCAGTGGAAATAGACGGGTTTATCTTCCTTTAAGCAATTGAGTATGAAGTCGAAGCAGGCCTTGGTTTTGTCTGCGTCGGGGCCGAGCATTGTGAGGTAGCCGGCGGTGAGGTAGGGGGCGAAGAAGGGGTGCCCGTCGCCGAATGCACACTGGCTTATGCGGTCCGTGCCGCGCAAATCCAGTTGGGCGCGGATGCCCTCCGCGAGCAGGTCCTGCCTCCCTTTTTCTGACAGATGGGCGGGGTTCATCCGCCCGCCGCGGTAGAGTTTGCGGTATTTCACTGTGCGGCCGCTCCCGGTGCGCCAGCCGCCCAGGTCGCGCGCGTTGCGGACCTTGGTGTCGAAGAAAACTTGGTGTACGCGGCCGTAGGTGTCGAACTCGCCCTGGGTGAGCACTTTGCCCTGCGAAGATGTCACCGTGTAGATGTAGTGGGCGTCGGGTCGGAGGTTGCTCACGACCCAGTGATTGCCTTCGTCAGCGGGGATGGTGCAGGTGGCGGTCCATTCGCCGTCACGGAGCGTGGCGGTGACGCTGCCGGCCGCCTCCGCAGGCTGGGTGTTGCCGGTTGCCTCTGCCGATGTTGTGGTGCCGCCCGCCGCGTCCGCCGGCCACCTGATGGTGAAGGATGGCGGTATGTCGCTCTCGCCGGGCGCTACCGGGTAATCCGTCACGCCGGTGTACGTGTAATCATTGTCGTCATAATGGACCTCCGAGAGGAATCGTTCCACAGTCTCGTTGGTCACCAGAATCCTGTCGCCATTGTGAATCGTGCGCGGCAGCCCGTCATCCGGGTCCTCCGGTTGCTGGGGCGTCTCTGGCGTTCCGGGCTCATCCGGGTCCTCCGGCTCGTCGGGGCCTTGAGGTGGCTGGGGTGAATCCGGGCCCTCCGGGTTCTGCGGCGTATCGGCCGTTCCCGCCCCGCCGGGCTGTCCGGGCTCAGAGGGCTCCTGCGGCGTTCCTGGCGTTCCGGGTTCCTCCGGCTCATCGCCTCCGGGAATCACTGTCTCCTGTCCCGGCTGTGGCACATCCTCCTCCGGCACAGCCGGCTCCGGCCGCGCGCAGCACACAACCGCCGTCGCCAGAAGCAAAAGTATTGCCTTGCGGAGTCTCATCTGTATGGCCAATCACAACTTTGTTCAGCAAAGTTACGCAAAAAGAAACACCACCCCAAAGGCTAGCCGGGCAAGGTCTGCTGAAATGGCGAGGGCCGTGCCCGGGTAAAAAATGTTATGTCCTGATAATCAGTGGTCTGGCTTTTTGGGCCAGGCAAGGTGTCACACCAAAAAACAGACCTTGCCCGAGATGCTGTCCGCGACGGCTTCGAGCTGCCAGCGGGGGGTGCTGGTGGCGCCTGTGATGCCGATGCGCAGGGGAGCGTCGCTGCCACCATTCTGGCCGTCAGCGGCCTCGGCGAGCCATTCGGGCTGGACAGATTCGGGCGAATCCACCCAGTATGTGCGGGGGTTGTGGGCGCGGCAGAGTTCGAACAAAACCTTGCCGTTGGAGCTTTCGCGGCCGCTGACAAACAGGATAACGTCGTGCCCGGCGGCGAAGGCGGCGAGTTTGCTGTGGCGGCGGCTCACTTGCCGGCAGATAGTGTCGTGGATGGTGATGTCGGCGGAGCGGGCCAGGCAGGCGGCCTTTAGCGCCTCATATTCGCCCGGGTCGCTGGTGGTCTGCGAAAACAGTTCTATGTGATGCGAGAAATCAATCGTATCTATTTCAGAAAGGGTCTGAATGACAATTGCGCGGCCGCCGGTCTGGCCCACCAGGCCGTTGACCTCCGCGTGGCCTTTCTTGCCGAAAATAACCACAGAGCCGCCCGAAACGGACACCGAGCGCCAGGCGGCGGCGATGTCCCGCTGCAATTTCAAGACGACAGGACAGGTGCAGTCAATCAGCTGCACTCCGCAGGCTTGCGCTGCTGCATAGGTCGCAGGTGGCTCGCCGTGGGCGCGTATCAGCACCGTGTCGCCCGGTCCCAAAAGAGCCAATCCATCCAAGTCTATTATAGAAAGCCCCTGCCGGGCCAGCCGGTCTATCTCCGCCGTGTTGTGCACCATTGCGCCCAGCGAAAAAAGCCTGCCGCCGCCGGCGAGGAACTCCTCCGCCTTGTTCACGGCGCGGACCACCCCGTGGCAGAAGCCGGAATCGGGATCTATTTCGCAACTAAAGCGAGAAGCCATATTTGGTGTTGAGAAGGTCCACCAGCCAGGCGATTTCGCCTTCCATAGTCATACAGGTGTTGTCCAGAACTATGGCGTCGTCGGCCTTGCGCAGCGGGGAAACCTCGCGGGTGGAATCGCGCAGGTCGCGGTCGCGCAGGTTGTGGAGTACGTCTATGAAAGTGGTGTCAGGGTCGGTGGTCTCGCGGTAGCGGCGCATCGCCCTCACCATCTCGTCCGCCTCCATAAAAATCTTTAGCTCGGCGTTGGGGAAAACGGTGGTGCCTATGTCGCGGCCGTCCATCACCACGCCGCCGCCGCTTGCCATTTTGTGCAGGTTGTCGTCCACAAAAGTTCGCACCGGGGCAATTGCCGAAACGGGGCTCACATAGCTGCTCACCTCCATCTGGCGTATCAGCCCCTCCACATTCTCCTCGCCCAGATAGGTGTCCGGGCGCTGGGAAACCTCAATTTCCGGCAGAAGCGCCACCAGGGCCTCTTCGTTTATTTTACCGTTGCCAATTGCGCCGGCCCGCAGGCCATACAGCGTAACGGCACGGTACAGCGCACCCGAATCCAGGTGGATGTAGCCCAGTTTTTCTGCAATGAGTTTGGCAAACGAACTTTTGCCGGTGGAGGAATATCCGTCTATGGCAATGATGATTTTGGGTTGTTCTTTCATAGGAGTTTATTTTTACAAAAATACTCAAAAAATGACTACATTTGCAAACTATGAAAATACTTATTATAGACGACGAAAGGGCGATTCGCAACTCCCTAAAAGAGATTCTGGAATACGAAGGACACGCCGTGTCTATGGCAGAAGATGGCAAGCAGGGCTACGAGGCGGCTATGGCGGGCAATTTCGACGCCATTTTCTGCGACATAAAGATGCCGGAGATGGACGGAATCGAGGTGCTGGGCAAGCTTATGGAGGAGGGGTGCGAGTCGGCGGTGATAATGATTTCGGGCCACGGTGACATAGACACCGCGGTGGACTGCATCAAGAAGGGCGCCTTCGATTTTATTCAGAAGCCTCTGGATCTGAACCGGATACTCATCACCCTCAAGAATGCAACCGACAAGAGTTCCCTGGTAAAGGAGACCCGCATACTGCGCAAAAAGACCGACACCCGCTACACCATTGTAGGTGAGTCGGAAGCCATAAAGCACGTGAAAGATGTGATTGCCCGCGTGGCGCCCACCGACGCCCGGGTGCTCATTACCGGCGGCAACGGCACCGGCAAGGAATTGGTGGCCCACAACCTCCACCTGCTTAGCAACCGTGCCGCGATGCCTTTCATCGAGGTCAACTGCGCGGCCATCCCTTCCGAGCTGATAGAGAGCGAGTTGTTCGGCCACGAGAAGGGTTCCTTTACCTCCG
>JAFZYD010000047.1 GCA_017616475.1 Bacteroidales bacterium | reverse complement strand
TCGCTCGGCATCGAGACCCTCGGCGGCGTGATGACCAAGCTCATCGAGTCCAACACGACCATCCCGGCCCGCAAGTCGCAGGTCTTCTCCACGGCGGCCGACAACCAGCCTTCCGTACAGATCAACGTGCTGCAGGGCGAGCGTCCTATGGCCCGCGATAACAAGCAGATAGGTGTATTCAACCTGGACGGCATCGCTCCCGCACCGCGCGGAATACCTCAGATTGAGGTTACTTTCGATATCGATGCCAACGGCATTTTGAACGTATCGGCCAAGGATAAAGCTACCGGCAAGGAGCAGAAGATCCGCATTGAGGCCTCTTCCGGCCTGAGCGACGATGAAATCAAGCGTATGCGTGACGAGGCCAAGGCCAACGAGGCTGCCGACAAGGCAAAGAAGGAACTCGTGGACAAGATCAACGCCGCCGATGCAATGATTTTCCAGAGCGAGAAGAACCTCAAGGACTATGGCGACAAGATTCCCGCCGACAAGCGCGGCGCAATCGACAGCGCCCTCCAGGGCCTGAAGGATGCCCACAAGATTGCAAAGGACGAATACGATGCAGGCCGCACCGTTCCCACAGACAAACTGGACAGCGCAAGCAAGGCTCTGGAAGAGGCTTGGCACGCAGCCAGCGAGGATATGGCCCGCGCAGCACAGGCAGGCCAGCCCGGCCAGGGCGCAGGTTTCAATCCCGGTGATGCAGGCTTCGGCGGCGCTAACCCCGGCTCCGGCCCGCAGGGCGGCAGTTCCGACACCAACGGCACAGCCGAAGATGTCGATTTTGAAGAAGTCAAGTAGTTCTACATCGAGATACGAAAAAGAGGCAGCCGAAAGGTTGCCTCTTTTGTTTTACTCTCGCCAGATTGGCATCGTCATACAGCGGGCGCCGCCGCCTGCACGGGGCAGTTCGCTTGCGGGGAAAACCGCCACGAATCGCTCGTAGGTTTCCATATCGGTCTTGCCGGAAACGATATCCTCCGCCTGGAGAACAGCGAATCCGGCTCGGTCCAGGGCCTCTATAGTGTGCGCATTGCGGCGGTAGCCTAGCACTTTGCCGTCGCCAAGGCAAAAGAAGTTGGCGCCGCTGTGCCACTGCTCACGCATCTGGACCCATGGATCGGTGCCGCCGCCCAGGATGGGCATCAGGTCCCATCCCAGCTGCCCGAGTCCGTCAAGTATGTCGTTTACGGGGCGGTAGTTGATCTTGCCTCCGTCTATGGTGATGAGGGTGGTGTCTTTGCCGGCGAACAACCCCTGGCGCCGGAGCATTGGCTCGAAAGCCATACAATAGTGATTGCCAAGCAAGGTGAACACCATATCCAGATGTATGAACGATTCGGGTTTGCGCGGCAGTTCCTGCACTATGATGTTGAAGTGCTCTTTCTCTCGGGCTATCGTACGCGCCAGGAACTCGATGCCTTTGGCGTTGGTCCGGATGCCTTCCCCTATCAGCAGCAAATCGTCGGCTGCAATGTGGATGTCGCCTCCTTCGGTGCGGGATTTAGGATTCCATTGCTCGGCGTTGAGGGTCTCGACATTGAAGAAATTGCGGAACAGGACGTCGTAGATAAGCGACTCCCTCTCCCTGACTTCGAAACTCATAGAATTAATGAGCACCCGGTTAAAGACGGTGGATGCGGCGTCGCGTGTGAATAGCAGGTTGTAGAGCGGCTCCAAAAGGTACCGGTCGTCACCTATGCCTTCCCAGCGGGGATTCTCGTAACCCTCGATAAGAACCTTCGTAAGGTCGCGGCTGTCCATCTCCATAAGTTCCCTGACCAGCCGGAGGTTGACTTCCGCCGACAGTTTGACCGGCCTGAGACCGTAATTGAAAACGCTCTCCCTGACAAGATGCTTGCGGATGTCCGGCCGTTCGAGCAGATGTTCCAGGATATCCTCTACATAATATACCTGTGCCCAACGCTCCAGCACTCCGGAAAAGAGGGCGTATTCTGCATCTACATTCATCTTGTCCAGAATGTCGTTGTACAGGGCGTGCGCGCAGTTGAGTGGAGTCATACGCTCTATCTCAACTCCGGGGCGGTGCAGCAGCACGCTGCGCAGACGGCCAGTTTCGCTGCTTACATTCACCGGGCAGGGTTTGATGGTATTCTTGTTCATGCGCAATTCGTATTACACAACAACAAAGATACTGAAATTGCGAAGAAATGCGTAAATTTGCCTTGATATGCAATTGCGTGAGTATATAGAGAGCGAGATTTTGCCGCGATACAACAGCTACGACTCGGCCCACCGGCTGGACCATATCGGGGCGGTGATAAGCCGCAGCGCCGCTTTGGCCGCCGGGTGCGACGTGGATCCGGATATGGTATATGCCATTGCAGCGTATCACGACCTTGGCATATGCGAGGGGCGCGAGACGCACCACCTGACCTCCGCACGTATGATGCGGGACGACAAAAACCTGCGGCAGTGGTTCAGCGAAGAGCAGATAGAGACTATGGCGCAGGCGGTGGAAGACCACCGGGCGTCTGCCAAGAGCGCGCCGCGGAGCATATACGGCCGCATTGTGGCGGAGGCGGACCGGCAGATAGACGCCGACACTATTGTGCGCCGCACGGTGGAATACGGTCTGGACAACTATCCCCAGTATGGCCGCCAGGAACAGTACAGCCGCTTTCTGCAGCATATCAAAGAAAAATATGCAGCCGGCGGGTATTTGAAAATATGGATGCCAGGCGGCGAAAATGACCTCAAACTCAGGGCTTTCCAAAAAGAGATAGAGAAGCCCGGGGTGCTGGAGGGAATGTTTGACTATTGGTACAATAAATTAACAGCATAAATGAAAAGATTTGCCATTGTATTGACAATTGCCCTGCTCATTGCAGGTTGCCAGGGACGCAATAAACAACAGAAAGTTTTCTATGAGTCCGACATTAAGGAAGAAATCCGCCATAATGAGGCAGTGGATTATATAGAGATTTATTTGAGGGCCCACGACCTGGATAGTTTGAAGCAGGTGGTGGAGATGGACCAGGCGAGGGCAGGGCGGCCTATGCCGGCTTTGCCCGACAGCGTGAATCAGTTGTGGAGCAATATGCTGAATGAGATCCTGCTGCGCCGCGGCGAGGTTGCTTTTGATATTATGTTCGACACCCACCGCAAAGACATTGCGGACTACCTGCGTATGGACTTCATAAACTACGGCTTCATTACCAAGGTGTACCTCCCTTACAAGGCGACCGTCAGCACCCGCGAGGAGTACGGCGAGATTTGCATAAAAGAACTTGAGCAGGAGTTCATCAAGGCCCAGCAGGGGCTTATGATGGGACAGGGAATCCCCAGTCACTACGAGCATTTGCTTATGGATTTGTTCTATGCCTACGTAAACTACGAGCAAAACGACAAAGCGCTGAATCTGTGCGACGAGATACTGGCCTTTTTTGACGCTACCGGCGGCAAGAACTCCCTCAACTACGCCAATATGCTTTGCAACAAGGCTAATCTGCTCAACAACACCGGCAGCGCCTATTCCGCAGCCATCGCGGCCCGTCAGGCCATAAAGATTTACGAAGATTATATGGCCGCGGCCAAGGGCGACGAGCCCGACCTGGAAAAGGTTGCGGCAGATAAAAAATCGATGGAAGAGAAGCTTAAGCTCTGGCAGGAGAAATAGCCCCTAAATGTTAATAGGCCGGTTGTAATCCAACTCGCTGTGTTTCTTGGAGTGGCGCAGCCACAAACCGTAAACTTCCGACACACGGCCGGCGGTAATGAAGGCGTGTATGTCCTGGTCCTTTATCATCTCCATAAGTTTGGCGAATTCTTCGTTGGTGAGAATTGCCTGCAACTCCACTTTGTCGTCTTGTGAATAGCCGCCCTTGACGGGGTACAGAGTACATCCGCGCTTTAGCTGGTTCACCATATAGTCGCGAATCTTTTCGTGTTCGGGCGAGATTATGCAGACGCGCTTTTTGGCGTTGATGCCGGCGGAGAAATAATCTACCACGATGCCGTTAATGAAGGTGCCCACGAAGCCCAGCAGCACCAGATATAGCGAGTTGCCGGGAATGAAAAATGCTGAGCAGCAGATAATTGCGCCGGCAACCGTTACGCTGGTGCCGATATCTATATGGAGATATTTATTAACAATCTTGGCAATTATGTCCAGGCCGCCGGTAGAGGCGTTTATGTTGAACAAAATGGCCTGGGTGCCGCTCAAAATCAGCACGAAACCAAGCAGGTAGAACCAATAATCGGTTCCGTTCGGGAAATTGAACAATTGCGCCGGGTCTATGCCGAACCTGCCGTCTATCCATTCCAAAAGGGCTAGCCAGGGGGAGAGGATGAGGGCGGTATATACTGTCTTGAGGCCGAACTCCTTGCCAATCAGGAAGTATGCCAGCACCAGCAGGATAAGGTTGATTACGAATGTTATGGCCGATACGGGGATGCCGGTGAGGCGGTAAATGACAATAGAGAGGCCGGAAATGGACCCCACGATGAGACCGCTGGGCTGCATAAAATAGTGTACCGCAACCGCGGCAATGCCCATCGCGACGGTCATTATTATTATTTCTTTAAGAAGTTTGCCTTTTTTGCGAACAATCTTTGTGTTTTCTGGTGCCATATCAAACAGTTGTTTCAAAATAATGTCTAAATTAGCAAAATTATAGACGATAACAATAGATAAGCGTAAATATGTCTTCATTCATAATACAGGGCGGCAATTCTCTCCGGGGTACTATAACCCCACAAGGTGCCAAGAACGAGGCGCTGCAGGTGCTGTGCGCCACTCTGCTCACCAAAGATGAGATTGTGATGGACAACGTCCCGGACATTATGGACGTGAACAACCTGATCTCCCTGCTGGAGGATATGGGCGTCCAGGTAAAGAAACTTGGCAGCGGCCGCTGGAGTTTCAAGGCCGCCGACGTGAACCTGGATTTTTGCGAAAGCGACGATTTTGCCCGCCGCAACAGCGCCCTCCGCGGCTCCATAATGCTGGTGGGCCCTATGCTGGCCCGCTGCGGCAAGGCTATAGTGGCCAAGCCGGGCGGCGACAAGATTGGCCGCCGGCACATCGATACCCATCTGGAAGGGTTCGTGAAGTTGGGTGCGGAGTTCTTTTTTGACACCGAAAAGTTTAAATATGTGCTCTCTGCGCAGCGTTTGACAGGCTGCGAGATGCTCCTCTCAGAGGCGTCTGTGACCGGCACCGCCAACATTGTTATGGCGGCTGTCCTGGCCAAAGGCCGCACGGTAATCTACAACGCCGCCTGCGAGCCCTACGTGCAGCAACTCTGCAAGATGCTCAACGCAATGGGAGCAAGGATAAGCGGCATCGCCTCCAACTTGCTCACCATAGACGGCGTGGAAAGCCTGCACGGCTGCAGCCACGCCATCCTGCCCGATATGATCGAAGTCGGCAGTTTCATAGGGATGGCGGCGATGACGCGCAGCGAACTCACAATCAAAGGGACATCATACAACAATCTGGGAATTATTCCGGACAGCTTCCGCCGCCTGGGCATAAACCTGCAGCAGCGGGGGGACGACATCTACATTCCGGCCCAGGAAGAATACCGCATTGAATCTTATATGGACGGCTCCATAATGAAGATTGCGGATGCGCCGTGGCCCGGCCTCACCCCGGACCTGCTGAGCGTGCTGCTGGTGGTGGCCACGCAGTGCCACGGCAGCGTGCTCATCCACCAGAAAATGTTCGAAAGCCGCTTGTTCTTTGTGGACAAGCTTATAGATATGGGGGCGCAGATTATCCTTTGCGACCCGCACCGCGCGGTGGTGGTGGGCCACAACCACGAGCGCAACCTCAAGGGTCGGGTTATGACATCTCCCGATATCCGCGCCGGAATAGCGCTGCTAATTGCCGCGCTGGGCGCCGAAGGACAGAGCGTGATTCACAATATAGACCAGATTGACCGCGGTTACGAGCATATAGAAAAGCGTCTGGCCGCGTTGGGGGCCGACATTCGCCGCAATGAGGAGCCTGCAACCCACTAGGAGATGATATACCGCGACAAGCATATCTGCAATACCTTCGGGCTCGAAGCGGTGGCGGACCTTTACATCGAGTACTGCTCGGTGGAGGAGCTCTCCCTCGACTTTGCCCGGGCCAGGGAACCGTTTCTGCACGTGGGCGGCGGCAGCAATCTGCTGTTCGCGTCGCCGCGCTTCGAAGGAACGGTATTCCACAACGCCTGTAATGCCATAGAGGTCATTTCACAAGATGCCGATTCGGTGCTGGTGCGTGTGGGCGGCGGCGTGGTATGGGACTTTTTTGTGGAGTGGTGCGTGACCCGCGGCTGGTACGGGGCGGAGAACCTGTCGCTAATTCCGGGCGAGGTAGGGGCGGCGGCCGTGCAGAACATAGGCGCCTACGGGGCTGAGGTAAAGGACATTATAGAGAGTGTCGAAACTTTCGACATAGATACCGGCAGTGAACGGGTGTTCAGCCGCGAGGAGTGCCGTTACGGCTATCGCAGCAGCTTTTTCAAGACACCCGAAGGTCGCCGCTTTTTTGTGATTGCAGTGGTGATGCGGCTTTCTTTCAAGCCGGTTTTCAACCTAAGCTACGGAACTTTGAAACAGCTGCCGCAAGAAAAACTTTCGTTGAAGGGCATCCGGGAGCATATAGTGGCGACCCGCCAGGCCAAACTGCCCGACCCGGCCGAGATTGGCAGCGCCGGCAGTTTCTTTATGAATCCGGTGGTGCCGCAGACAAAGTTCGAGGAACTGCTGGCGGAATATCCCGATATGCCTCACTATCCTGCCGAAGGCGGCGTGAAACTCTCCGCCGGATGGATGATTGACCGCTGCGGATTGAAGGGCATCCGTCGTGGAAATGCCGGAGTATACGAAAAGCAGGCGCTGGTGCTGGTGAACCTCGGCGGCGCCACGGCAGAGGAGATACTGGCTTTGGCGCAGGAGGTGATAGATGTCGTGAATGCGAAATTCGGAGTAACTTTGCACCCGGAGGCGCAGATAGTCGTTTGAAAAAAGGAGGGTGGCAAGGCGGCGGCCCGCGCACTAAAAGAAAAAAGGGTAAGCTGAATATATCGCACCGCTACAACCTTCTACCCTTGCTGCCTTCCGGCCCTGGGGGAGTTCAAAGGGAGCTGGTCGTATATGACTTACCCGGCACAAAAGTAGACATTATTTATTTGAAAGCAAAAAATTGATATGAAAATCGCAGTTGGTCTTTCCGGAGGTGTCGATTCCAGCGTCGCTGCGCTGCTGCTCAAACAGCAGGGAGCCGACGTGTTCGCCATCTTTATGCAGAACTGGAACGATTCCACGGGCACATTGCACGGCGACTGCGAGTGGGAGGAGGAGCTTTCCGTGGCCCGTATGGTCGCAAAAAAGATAGGCATCCCGTTCCATTTCGTGGACCTGAGCGGCGAATACCGCAAGCGGGTGGTGGACTATATGTTTGCCGAATATGCCGCAGGCCGCACGCCCAACCCGGACGTGCTGTGCAACAGCGAAATAAAGTTCGACGCTTTTCTGGAGCACGCCCGCCGGCTGGGAGCCGATATGGTAGCCACCGGCCACTACTGCCGCAAGGCCTTCTTTACCGGCCCTGACGGCAAGCCGGTCTACCGCCTTCTTGCGGGCAGCGACGGCAACAAAGATCAAAGCTATTTTCTCTGTCAGCTCAACCAGGAGCAGCTCTCCCGGGCGCTCTTCCCCATAGGCCATCTCACCAAGCCGCAGGTGCGCGAAATTGCGCGCGAGGCGGGTCTGCCCAGCGCAGAAAAGAAAGACTCGCAGGGCATCTGTTTTGTGGGAAAGGTAGATCTGCCGGTCTTCCTACAGCAGCAGCTAAAGCCCCGCGAAGGGGATGCGGTGGAGATTTTCCGCGATTTCTATGACGGCCTGCCGGAGCCTGCCACACTGGAGGCGGAGGCGCAGCCGGTTGTTTACCGCAAAGCCGACGGAAAGGTGGTCGGGCGCCACATCGGCGCTCATTTTTACACCATTGGGCAGCGCCACGGCCTCAATATTGGCGGCCATAAGGAGCCGCTGTTCGTGATTGCCAAAGATGCTGCGGAGAATATTATTTATTTGGGCGAAGGGGGAGATCACCCGGGCCTCTACCGGAGCGCGCTGTATATTAATAACGGCGATGTCCACTGGATACGGCCGGACCTCGCCCTGGCGCCCGGCGATGAACTGGAGTGCCTGGCGCGCATCCGCTACCGCCAGCCGCTGCAGCGGGCCCGCTTGATTTGCCGTCCCGATGCTATGTATATCCGGTTTGAACAGCCACAGCGCGGCGTGACCCCCGGCCAGTTTGCCGCCTGGTATGCGGAAGACGGGGAATTGATGGGCAGCGGAGTTATTGCGAAATAGTTATGGTTGATATAGTTGTAATAGGTGGCGGAGCCGCCGGATGCATAGCTGCCATAAAGGCAGCAGAGGCCGGAGCGTCGGTAACTCTGATAGAGAAGAACGCCAAGATTGGCCGCAAGATAATGATTACCGGCAAGGGGCACTGCAACATTACCAACGCAAAAAAGTGGAGCGACTTTTCTGTCCACGTTCACAACAAGCCATCTTTCTTCAAGCCCGCATTCTACAACTTCTCCAATGACGACACCATAGATTTCTTTGAGTCTCACGGAGTTGAGACGGTGCTGACACGCGACCAGCGGATATACCCCAAAAGTATGTCGGCCGCAAGCGTGGTGGATGCCCTTGCAGGGGCGATTGAAAAGGCCGGCGTCCAGGTGCTTTTCAACTGCGATGTGGCGAACGTTACTTTTGATGAAGAGAAGGGGTGCTTCGAGACCGACTATGTGGAGACCATCAATCTCAGGGTCGCCGCGGGCAGGGTTCAATCTGCTGCCGTGATTGTGGCTACCGGCGGGTTGTCCTATCCGTCCACCGGCTCCACAGGGGCGGGCTATGACATTGCCAGGCGGTTCGGTCATACTGTGCAGCGCACTTTTCCCTCGCTCACGGCCCTGGTTCCTGCGGGCTACGATATGCGGCTGCGGGACATCACCCTGGTGAACACCACAGTGCAGCTTTTTGTGGGGCAGGATATGGTGGCCTGCGAGTTCGGCGACATCCAGTTCACCGACGGCGGGCTGGAGGGGCCTGTCGGTTTCAAGATTTCCCGCAAGGCGGTATGGGCGCTTATAAACGGCAACAAAGTGTCGGTGTCAATAGACCTCAAGCCGGCGGTGCCGCTGCAACTTCTCAAGGAGCGGGTGGCGCGCGAAGCGGAGGAGTTCGGCATCAATGCGGTCAATTTCAACAAAAAGATACGGGCCTTCCTGCGCAAGTTTATGCCGCAGGCGCTCATTGACCCATACGTGGAGTCCAACGCCCTCACTCTGGGCAATCTGGCGGCCAAGATGAAGGACTGGCGGATGGCGATTGTAGACTACGTGGGCTGGCGCAGAGCCGTGGTAACTGCGGGCGGCGTGAATCTGGAGGAGGTGGTGGCGCGCTCTATGGCCAGCCGCAACCGCCCCGGACTCTTTTTTGCGGGCGAGGTGCTGGATATCGATTGCGATACAGGCGGGTATAACCTGCAGTTCGCTTTTTCTACCGGCGCACTGGCAGCCAAAGGGGCTGTGGAGTTTGTTAATAAAGCTAAAGAATCTTGATAGAATGTGACGCTCCGGCGTAGCACAGGGTAAGGGAATCGCCCTGGTGTACGGCCACGCCCGGCTCCAATTCAATTGCAATGACGTCACCTATGCGCAGGGTGGCCAGGCGGGTTATCTGTGTGAGAGCATCTATAAACATTTTGGCGTTCAGGGGCTTATCCGTGGCAAAAATAACCTGCCCGTTCAATTCAACCGTGAATCGGCTTTCCGGGAGATTTGCCAGAGGCGCCATTTCCATATCCATCACGGAGGTGAAATCCATTGTGCCGGCGACCGGTTCCGGCACGGACAGGTTGGCGTCCGACAGCAGGCATCCGTAGGCGAAGGAGTTGAAATACCGCGTTGCGAAACGCTCCGAGACGCATTTGCCGGCTTTGATAATCTTGGTGTAGATGCAGGGCACGGCAGTCAAGGCGCTGACGCCGTCCGGGCAGTAGTAATCGTACCAGGCGTGATTCAAGGTGGAGTCGGGGCGGAAGAAATACCCGTTCCCGCTGGCTTTGAGAACGGCTATATTCATTTATTTGCCCGATTTGCTCTCCAGATAAATTTTGGTGAGGATGTTCTTGGTGTCCTGTGTGAAGTCGCCGTTCTGAATCCAGGTGTAATAGCTGGGCTCGGTGGCCAGAACTTCGCTTACCGCACGGCCCTTATGCTTGCCGAAGTTGAAGATAGGTACGCCCTTCTCGTTGAGCACCATACGGCCTGCATAGTCCAGCATATTCTGGCGCATAGTGAACTTGGAGAGGAAATCGACGTTGTTTTCCAGGTCGGGATAACGGTCAAGCTGGGCTTCCAGGACCTCCAAAGTTGCGGTAGTATCGGCCTCTGCAGCGTGGGCGTCCTCCAGATTCTTGTCGCAGTAGAATTGATATGCAGCGGAGAGGGTGCGCGGCTCTTTCTTGTAGAAAATCACCTGCACGTCCACCAGGTCGCGGTCGTGGAAATCGGGCTGGATGCCGGCGCGCAGAAACTCCTCCGCCAGAAGCGGAATGTCGTAGCTGATGCTGTTGTATCCAGCAATGTCGCACCCCGCCATCCACTGGTACATACTCTTGGCCAGTTGTGCAAAGGTTGGCTCGTCTTTTACGTCGTCGTCCGTAATTCCGTGCACCGCAGTGGCCTCCTCCGGAATGTGGATTGTAGGGTTCACGCGGCGGGTCTTGACCTGGCGGGTGCCGTCCGGCAGGACCTTTATCATAGATATTTCCACGATGCGGTCGGTCGCAACGTTCAAACCCGTGCTCTCGATGTCAAAAAAGAGCAGGGGGCGCTTCAAATTGAGCTGCATATGTGTTTAGCTGCGGGTTATACCATTACAGGCATCAGAAGTGCGCTGAGGTCTTCCGATGCGTTGTTGCCGTCTGCCGAAACAATAAGAGCGGGGCGGCAGTTGTCTGCCATCTGCATACAAATGTTCTCGAAGCAGAAGTTGTTGAGGATGTCTGCCAGGAACGGGGCCTTGAAGCCGATTTCCAGCGGAGTGCCGTCGTATTCGCAGGCGAGACGCTCGTATGCGCTTATAGAGAAACCGGTATCCTCTGCCGATATCATAAGCTCGCCGGTGCCAATCTTGAGCAGCACGTGGCTGGTGGCCTGGTTGGAATAAACGGCCACGCGGCGCACTGCACCAAGCAGTTCGGCGCGGTTGATGATCATCTTGTTGGGGTTGTTCTTGGGCAGGATAGATTTGTATGCGGGGTAGTTGCCGTCTATCAGGCGGCAAACCAGCAGGGTTTCGCCAAAGCTGAAGAAGGCGTTGCGCTTGTCAAATTTGATAACCACGTCGTCCTCTACCTTGGCCAGGATGCTCTTGAGTATGGCGGCGGGTTTCTTGTGCAGGATAAAGGAGCAGGCGGCGGGGCACTTGATGTCGCTAAGGCAGTAGCGCACCAGCTTGTGGGCGTCGGAAGCCACCATAGAGATGGAATCTTCTGCAATATCGAAGAAGATGCCGTTCATAACCGGCCTCAGTTCTTCTTCTGCAGTGGCGTAGATGGTGTCGCTGATGCCGTTCAGCAGAGCTTCTGCGCTTATGGAGACGGTGTTGAACTCCTCTGCGATTGCCGGGAGGGCGGGGTAGTCCTCTGCGGGGTGGAACGGAATCTTGGAAGCACCGCTGGCCCAGGTAATGATGAGCGAAGAGTTGTGGTCCGTGGCAAATGTGAGCGGCTGGTCCGGCAGCGAACGCAGGGAGTCGGTAAAGAGCCTTGCGGGCACCGTAATCTTGCCATCCTCAAAAACCTTCTCTATGGCGATGTCGGTCTTGAGCGTGGTTTCGCCGTTGGATGCGGTAACGGACAGTGTATTGCCCTTCAAATCAAACAGATAGTTGTCCAGAATTGCCAAAGCCGGCTTGGCGGCAATAACCTTGGAAACGGAGTTTAGCCCAATCAGAAGCTGTGTGCTGGATGCTATAAATTTCATACGCCGATAATTTTCACTTTATTTTTACAAATGTAGTAATTTTTCCCAATCAAAACTCAAATATATGGCATATAATTTGACGGACTTTTTTATCAAATTTTAAACAATCTATATGAAAACAGCATTGAAATGGATATGGGGCCTTATAATAACGGCCCTCGTGGCCTATCTGGCCTGGGATGCATACAAAACAAAACTGAGCGCACAGCAAACGGAGGTGAACGACGAACTGGAGCAGATACGGCAGGAACAGGCGCGCCGTCAGGCGGAGTCTGCCTCGCGGGTTGCCTCCGGCCAGCCGGTTTCGTTCTGCGATGCTGCCGAAATGGCAGTCCGCAGCGTGGTGTATGTCAAAGTCACCAAAAAGGCCCAAATGCAGGCGCCGTCGTCCATTCTGGACTATCTTTTTGGATTTGCCAACACTCCCAAGGACCAGGTCGGCATCGGCTCCGGTGTGGTTATTTCTCCGGACGGATTCATTGTGACCAACAATCACGTGGTGTCGGGCGGCGACGAGTTCCAGGTTACTATGTACGACAACTCTGTTTATACGGCGCGCCTGGTTGGGGCCGATCCCGCCACCGACCTGGCCTTGATAAAGATTGACAAGAGCGACTGCGAGCCCCTTCAGATGGGCGATTCCGACGCTCTGCGGCTGGGCGAGTGGGTGCTGGCCATAGGCAGTCCGTATGACCTGCGAAGCACCATCACAGCCGGCATCGTGAGCGCCAAGGGGCGTTCGTTCCCCAATTATGACGGTCAGTACCGGGTGGAATCTTTTATCCAGACCGATGCGGCGGTGAACCCCGGAAACAGCGGCGGCGCGCTTGTGAACACCGACGGCGAACTGGTCGGTATTAACACCTCAATCATCTCGTTGACAGGCTCTTATGCCGGCTATTCCTTTGCCGTCCCTGTTAACATTGTCAAGAAAATAACAGACGATTTTATCAACTACGGTGAAATACGCCGTGCGGTGCTGGGCATCAGTATGAAAGAGACCGAACAGGGCGTTGTGGTTGCCCAGGTTAAAGAAGGCGGCGTGGCAGAGAAGGCCGGCATCAAGGCGGGCGACGTGCTCAAGGAGATAAACTTTGTAAAGATAGAGAGCGCGGCGGATTTGCAGGTGCAGGTGAACAAGTATCGCCCGGGCGAGAAAATCGTGCTTACGATAGATCGTGAGGGGGTAATTAAAGAAATGATTCTGGATCTGTAAAATAAATTTGCATATATCAAAGATTTGCGTGTATCTTTGCAACCCTTATACTCATTTTTATAAATAGTGAGACAGCTAAAGATTACAAAGTCAATTACGAATCGTGAGAGCGCATCTCTCGACAAGTATTTGCAGGAAATCGGCAGAGAAGAACTCATCTCCGTAGAGGAGGAAGTGGAGCTGGCGCAGCGCATCAAAAAAGGGGACCAGGAGGCCCTCGAAAAACTGACGCGCGCCAACCTTCGCTTTGTAGTATCAGTTGCCAAACAGTATCAGAACCAGGGCTTGAGTCTCCCGGACCTTATTAACGAAGGCAATCTGGGCCTTATTAAGGCTGCAGAGAAATTCGATGAGACCAGGGGTTTCAAGTTCATTTCCTATGCTGTTTGGTGGATTCGCCAATCCATTTTGCAAGCTTTGGCAGAGCAGTCAAGAATCGTGCGCCTTCCGCTCAACCAGGTGGGATCGCTTAACAAGATCAACAAAGAAGTGAGCAAATTCGAGCAAATTCACGAGCGTATGCCTTCACCCGGGGAATTGGCCGAGATTCTTGATATTCCGCGCGAAAAGATCAATGACACGCTGCGGGTTTCCGGGCGCCACGTATCGGTGGACGCTCCGTTCGTGGAGGGTGAGGACAACAGTCTGCTTGACGTGCTGCCCAACAACGACTCCCCGAACGCCGACTCCGGCCTGGTCAACGAGTCTTTGAACAAGGAGATTGAACGCGCACTCTCTACTCTCACAGAGCGGGAGCGCGATATAGTCAAAAATTTCTTCGGAATAGGCTGTCAGGAAATGACGCTGGAGGAAATTGGCGAGAAGTTCAACCTCACGCGGGAGCGTGTTCGCCAAATCAAGGAGAAAGCAATCCGCAAGCTGCGTAACAGCGCCCGCAGCAAACTGCTCCAGAGCTACCTTGGTTAGTTCTTGGCTGCTGCCGCAGTAAAAAGAGGGGAACCGCTCGAAACGGAACCCCTCTTTTTTAATTGAATATTAAACAATTAACAATATGAAAAGGTTTTTAATAATAATGCTTATGGCAATTTCAACAGCATCCTGCCAGCCCCGCAACCCGCTCCTGCGCGAGTGGAAAACCCCTTTTGGCGTGCCGCCGTTCGACGAAATTGCTGCAAGTGACTATATCCCCGCAGTAAAGAAGGCGATAGAAATCCACAACAAAGAAATAAGCGCCATAATAAACAGCAAGGAGGCCCCCGATTTTGAAAACACAATAGTAGCCTTGGACCGCAGCGGCCGCCTGCTGAACAGGATTGCGCTGGTGTTCGGCAACTACGAGGCCATTGCATCGAGCGAAGAAATCCGCAATATCTCCACCGAAATGTCTCCCCTGGTGAGCAATCACTACAGCGAGGTGATGCTCTCCGACAAGTTGTTCGAGCGCGTCAAAGCGGTGTACGACAAGCGCGAGAGCCTCGGCCTGGAGCCGGACCAGATGCGCCTGCTCACCGAAACCTACAAGGCGTTCGAACGCGGCGGCTGCAACCTCGCGACAGAGGATAAGGAGAAGCTCAAAGTGATTGATTCCAAGATAGATTCCCTTTCCATCCGCTTCTCCCAGAACTTGCTTGGCGAAACCGCAGCCTGGACCCTGACAATTGACAACGAGGAGGACCTGGCGGGCCTGTCGGCCGATTTTATTGCTGACGCCGCACAGCGCGCCGCTGCCGCCGGAGCAGAGGGCAAGTGGGTGGTCGGTCTGGACAACCCCAGCGTGATGCCCTTCCTGGCAAGCGCGGACAACCGCGAGCTGCGCATCAAGGTGCTGGACGCTTACAGCAACCGCTGCAACAACAATAACGACCGCGACAACAAGGATCTCATCACCGAGATGATTTCCCTTAAGTTGGAGAAGGCTAAACTGCTTGGTTTCGAGACCTTTGCAGATTATGTTCTGGACAACAAGATGGCCAAGAACCCAGCCGCTGTCTACAAAATTCTGGACGATGTTTGGCAGCCTTCGCTGCGCACTGCCCGCAAGGAGCTGGACGACATAAAGGAAATTGCCAAAGAAGACGGCATCACCACCATCCATCCCGCCGACTGGCGCTATTATGCGGCCAAGGCCCGCGCTGCCAAATATAACTTTGACGAGAGCGCTGTAATGGAATATCTGCAGTACGACAATGTGCGTGACGGCATCTTCTACGTTGCGAACAAGCTCTTCGGAGTGACCTTCACCAGGGTGGAGGGCATCCCCCTGCCGCACCCCGATGCTGAGGCGTTTGAGTGCAAGGACGCCGACGGCAGCAGCCGCGGAATTCTTTATATGGATATGTTCGCCCGTCCGGGCGAGAAGAGCGGCGGCGCATGGTGCACCAGCTACCGCGACCACGAGATTGACGCCAAGGGTAACAATGTGACCGCCCTGATGTCCATAGTGGGCAACTTCACCCGCCCCTCCGCTAACAAGCCTTCGCTGCTCACCGTAGACGAGACCGAGACATTCTTCCACGAATTCGGCCACGCCATTGCCGGCCTGCTCAGCGACGTGCGTTACGCTGGCCTGGGCAACTTTGTGCGCGACTTTGTGGAGCTGCCTTCGCAGCTTAACGAGCATTGGGCGTTCGAGCCGGAAGTGCTTAATGTTTATGCAAAGCACTATGTCACCGGCGAGGTTATCCCTATGGAACTGGTTGAGAAAATGAAACAGTGCAGCCACTACGGCGTGGGCTTTGCCCAGACGGAGCTTGTTGCGGCTATGTATCTGGATATGGATATGTACTCTATGAAGGAGATTCCGGAGAACTTCGACGTGCTCTCCTACGAGGCCAAATGTATGAACAACCGCGGCCTCATCCCCGAGATTCTGCCGCGCTACCGCACCCCGTACTTCCTGCACATATTCTCCCACGACTACAACGTGGGTTACTACAGCTACCTGTGGGCCAACGTGCTTGACTGCGACGCATACCGCGCGTTCAAGGAGACCGGCGACATTTTTAACCAGGATGTGGCCAAAGCCTACCGCTACGACATCCTTTCCAAGGTGAACGAGGAGGATGCTATGGATTTGTATATCAAGTTCCGCGGCCGTATGCCCGCAATCGCTCCCTTCCTTGAAGACCGCGGCCTTAACAACTGATGGGGTTCTGGGATAAAATAGGAAACGGCATAATAGCAGTCAGCGACGCTGTCTGCGGTTATCCTTTCTTTACGCTGCTGGTGGGCGGCGGGCTCTTCTTCCTGTTCTATTCCGGCTTCGCTCCGCTGCGCCACTACGGCAAGGCTGTGCAGGCGCTGCGCGTCAGGGACGATAAGGCCGCCGGGCAGATTAGCTCCTTCGAGGCACTATCCACCGCCATCGCGGCCACAGTCGGTATGGGCAACATAGCGGGCGTGGCAATCGCCATATCAATAGGCGGCGCCGGCACCATCTTTTGGATGTGGCTGAGCGCGCTGCTGGGTATGGCCACCAAGTTTTTCGAAGGGACGCTGGCAGTTATGTACAAGGGAAAGGATTCGAAGGGCAATGTACAGGGCGGCCCGATGTATGTCATTACGGAAGGCCTCGGGCCCAAATGGAAGCCGCTGGCGGTGTTCTTTGCCGTCTCCGGCCTGTTCGGCACCCTTTGCACTATGCAGTCCAACCAGATTACCGAAGCGCTCACCACGACCTTCATCGCCCCGGAAAACATAACCATCCGCACCCGGTTCATTACCGGCTTGATAATAACCGCTTTGGTGTCTGTGGTGGCGCTGGGGGGCATCAAACGCATCGGTAAGGTCGCTTCGCGCCTGACACCGTTTATGGTGGGGGCATATTTCCTGCTGGTGTTCTATATTCTCGCTACTAACCTGAGTGCCGTTCCGGGGGTGTTCCGCGATATCTTCGTGGGGGCTTTCACCCCGCGCGCGGCGCTGGGCGGCGGCATTGCCAGCATCATCACCATCGCCCTGACGGGCGTGCGCCGCGCTGTGTTCGTGAATGAAGCGGGCGTGGGCACCGCCTCTATGGTGCACGGAGCCTCGCGAAACAGCGAGCCGGTGCGCGAAGGGCTGGTGGCTATGCTCGGCCCCTCGATTGACAGCGGCCTGGTGTGCACCCTCACCGCCCTGGCCATCCTCATTCAGAAGGATGTAATCCCGACCGCGGGGATGAGTTCTATGCAAGGTTTGCAACTGGCACTCAATTCGTTCGAGGCCTCCGTGCCGGTGGTTGGGCGCTACCTGCTGCTGGCCATCCTGCTCATTTTTGCATTCTCCACAATGTTCTCCTATTCTTATTACGGCACCAAGTGTGCGAGCTATCTATTCGGTGCGGAAAAAGGGAAATATTACATCTATTTTTATCTTTGTATGATTGTAGTGGCGGCGGTTGTGCCGCTGCGGGCGGTGGTAGGCTTTGTGGACTTGACCTTTGCGCTGATGGCCTTCCCAAATATGGTAGCCATCTTCGCTCTGGCTCCGCAGGCCAAAAAGGCTATGAATAAGTACTTTGATGAGTTTAAGGGTTTGAGCCCGAAGGGCGATGGTAAGTCCCTTCCCCGGGGGAAGGGATTTAGGGATGGGGTTGCGTAATAATAAGATTGTGCGGCAGGAAGAAGTTTTGCAAGATCTTCCAGTCGCGTTTGTATGAAAATTAAATGCAAAACTTAAGTGTATGAATCTTGACAGTTTTATTGCGGAGCAGGTGGCGTTGGCCACGGAGAAACTTTATGGCAGCCGTGCGGCTGCGGAGAGCATCCAGCTTTCTGCCACCCGCAAGGAGTTTGAAGGCGATGTTACGCTGATGGCGTTCCCGCTGCTGCGGCTCTCCCGCAAGGCCCCGGAGGCCACTGCAACCGAGATAGGCGAGTGGCTTAAGGCCAACTTGCCGCAGATAGAGTCGTTCAATGTGGTCAAGGGATTCCTGAACCTCAAGATTTCCCCCGCATTCTGGGGTGACACCTTTGCCGCCATTGCCTCGGCGCCCGATTACGGCCAGGGGCAGAGCACCGGCCGCACGGTTATGGTGGAGTTTTCATCGCCCAACACCAACAAGCCGCTGCACCTGGGCCACATCCGCAACAACCTGCTGGGCTGGTCCGTTTCGCGTCTGCTGGAGGCTGCCGGCAACAAGGTCATCAAGGTCAATTTGGTGAACGACCGCGGCATACATATTTGCAAATCGATGCTGGCCTGGCTGCGCCGAGGCGCAAGTGAAACCCCGCAGAGCACCGGCATCAAAGGCGACCATCTGGTGGGCGACTGCTACGTGGCGTTCAACAATATGCTGGTGGAGGAGACTGCGGAGCAGTTGCGCGCTGCCGGCATCGACCCGGCCGAGGCGACTGCGGAGCAGAAAAAGGAGGCGGAGCGCAACACCAGCTGTATGAAGGAAGCACAGGAAATGTTGGTCAAGTGGGAGCAGGGCGACGAGCAGGTCCGCGCCCTCTGGGCCAAGATGAACGGCTGGGTGTACGACGGCTTTGACGTTACCTATAAAAACCTGGGCATCTCCTTCGACAAGATCTATTACGAGTCGCAGACCTACCTGCTGGGCAAATCGCTGGTAGAGGATGGCCTCTCCAAAGGTGTCTTTTACCGCCGCGAAGATGGTTCCGTTTGGTGCGATTTGACCGCCGACGGCCTGGACGAAAAGTTGCTGCTGCGCAGCGACGGCACATCGGTCTATATGACACAGGACCTGGGTACCGCCTGCCGCCGTCACGACGAATATAATTTCGACGAAATAATCTATGTGGTGGGCAACGAGCAGAACTACCATTTCCAGGTGCTCAAGCTCATTTTGGGCAAGCTCGGCTTTGATTGGGCCGACGCCATATACCATATGTCATACGGTATGGTGGAACTGCCGGAGGGCAAGATGAAATCGCGCGAAGGGACCGTGGTAGATGCGGACGACCTCATTGAAAAGATGTACCAGACCGCAAAGGAGACTTCGCTGGAGGCGGGCAAACTGGCCGATATGAGCTGCGAGGAGCAGGAAAAGCTCTTTATGATGCTCGGCCTGGGCGCACTCAAGTACTTCATTATCAAGGTTGACCCCAAAAAGACTATGCTCTTTGACCCGCGCGAGTCCATCGATTTCAACGGTAATACCGGCCCGTTTATACAGTATACCCACGCCCGCATAAAGAGCGTGCTGCGCAAGGCGGCGGAGCAGGGAATGGATCCTACCTTCACCGGCGCCACCCTGCTGCCCAAGGAGATAGAGATGGTAAAGATTCTGGCGGGCTTCCCGGACAAAATACAGGAGGCGGCTGCGGCCCATTCTCCCGCGCTGGTGGCCAACTATGCCTACAATCTGGCCAAGGAGTTCAACCAATATTATCACGACGTAACCATTCTCAAGGAGACCGATGCCGCGGCCCGGAACCAGCGGCTGCTGCTCATAGCCACCATCGCCAAGGTGCTGGTGAAAGCTATGGACATTCTTGGCATACAGCTCCCGGAGAGAATGTAGTTTTGCCCTATGACGCCGTTCACGATACCCACCAGCAAGAAGGAGATGGAGGCCCTGGGCTGGGACCGGGCCGACATCATTCTTTTTACCGGCGATGCGTTCGTGGATCATCCTTCGTTCGGCACTGCGGTAATTGCTAGGGTGCTGGAG
>JAFZYD010000046.1 GCA_017616475.1 Bacteroidales bacterium | reverse complement strand
GTGGTCTTGTTTACGAACTTGCCGTAAATGGGATGTTTCTCTTTGGTCTTGACAGCAACAACAATAGACTTGTCCATTTTGTTGCTTACCACGATCCCGACTCTTTCTTTACGAAGATTTCTTTCCATAAGTCAAATCTATTATTTGTTTTCTGCCTTTTTCCTCTCTTCGAGAATAGTGATCATGCGGGCGATGTCGCGGCGGGATTTGGCGATCACCGAAGTATTGTCCAGAGGAGAGATGACGTGATTCATCTTGGTCACGGAGAGATTATGCTTCTCGGTCTCGATTCTTTCCTCGAGGTCCTTGATTGACATCTCGCGAATTTCTTTAGCTTTCATTTCTATTCTCTTTAATTCATTGATTCAACATAGTCCCTTCTTACGATAAACTTGCAAGAGATGGGGAGTTTCTGTGCGCCGAGCTCCAGAGCTTCCTTAGCGATCTGTGCGGGAACGCCTTCTGCCTCAAAAATAATGCGGCCGGGAGTGATGGGGGCAACGAATCCCTCGGGATTACCTTTACCTTTACCCATACGGACCTCAGCCGGCTTCTTGGTGTAGGGCTTGTCAGGGAATACGCGGATCCAAAGATTACCCTCACGTTTCATATGACGTGCAATTGCCTGACGTGCAGCCTCAATCTGTTGGCCGGTGAGCCAGCAGCTTTCAAGTGTCTTAAGACCAAATGAACCGAAAGCGAGTTGGTTACCCCTGCCCGCGTTGCCTTTCATACGGCCTTTCTGCTGCCTTCTAAATTTGGTTTTCTTAGGTTGTAACATTGTTTTGTTATTTAAAAAATTTGCTAACTTTCTGATTATCAAACCCTTAATAACGCTGGTGGCGGAATTAAGGACTGCAAAGGTAGCAAAACAATTGAAACCAGCAAACTTTTTTGCAATATTTTTCAAAGATTTGCGACCAAATTTTTTGACACTGATTCGCTTTAATTTCAACAACTTACAAAAGTGAATCATTCCGACAAAACTACACTTTGCGACCAAACCCCGCCCAAAAAACCGGGGCACAAAAAAAGCCGCCCGGAAGGACGGCTTTTTTACTGGTTATTGACCGGTTCTAGTAGACTATCGTAACCCAGGGCATTGCTTTGTTGAGCCCTTTCTTGACGGCGGCGGGGGCGTCGGTGCAGATGGCGTCGGCGCCCAGGCTGATGCCGAGAGCCACGTCCTGAACGTCGTCGGTAGGCCACAGGTTAACGGTGATGCCCTCCTTGTGAGCCTTTTCCATAGCGGAGCGGCAGGTGCCCTCTATCTTGGCATTGAGGCGCTTGAGACCCAAATCAAGCACGTGGGTAATGGTAGATGTGTTCACCGGCTCGTTGGAAATGAGCACCAGGTTGTCGGCAGAAAACTTCTCCCTGAGATAGGTCAGGGGGCGGGTGTCAAACGATGTTATTACAAAGGTCGCGCCCAGCGGCTTGACTGCCATAACCTTGTGATATACAGACTCGGAAATCTGGCGCATAAGGTCGTCCGGATAGAGCGAAGGTTCCATCTTGAGTTCGAATTCAAAATACTGGATGTCGCCTTTCTTGGATATCCACTCCAGCAGGTCGTCCAAAAAGAGGACTTTATTCTTGCCGACTTTGAGACCTTTGACGGTCTTGGTCTTAGTGGTCTCCACATTGCCCTTGCCGTTGGTGGCGACGGCCAGATCGCTGTCGTGCAGCAACACCAGGTCGCCGTCTGCAGTCATCCGGATGTCGGTCTCAAAACCGCGGTAGCCGGCCTTGTAGGCAGCGTTGAAAGCAGCCAGGGTGTTTTCGTCCGCCTCCGCTTTGCCGCCGCGATGGGCGTAGATGCGCACGGTCTGCTCATCTTGTGCAAATGCAGCCAGGGACATAATAGCCATAAGGCATACTAGAAGTGTCTTTTTCATATAAACAGTTAATTATGATTGTTTTTTGTCTTTGTTCTTCTCTTTCTTGGCGCGGCGGGCCGCCCTGCCCCGCTCCTTGTTCTTTTCCAGCGACTTGTAGTACGGCTCGCGGAACTTCTCAGGGATATAGATCTGGGGCCTCTCCTTGCCGAACAGGAACACGTACAGTTCGTCGAACTCGCCGTAGTTCCACGCTTTGCAAAGCTGCTCCAGGTCGGCGTCCTCCCCTTCCGGTTCGTAACGCTGCTTTATGTTCCCCTTGAAGAGCTTGGCGACGCCCTGCCAGAAACTTGCATTGACGCGGCCCAGATACTTTTTGATTATGTCGTAGGGGGGCATACCCACCTCGCGGTCTATCAGGCGAATCATCATAAGACCCTGGCTCAGAGTGAGTTGCTTGAACAGTGGTTCAAAGTCGTTGAGCAGCTCGTCCTTTATGCTGTTGAGATATTTGTCCTGCTGCCGCTCGTTGTAGTTGCGGGCCGCGAACAGGCTGTCGGTCTCGCGGATGGTCTGGGCAATGAACAGGGCGTATGGATATGCCTTGCTGAAGTTGTGCACGCGGCGGGCGCGGGAGCGCCACTCGCGTTTGGAGAGGTACTTTGAAGGATGGATGCGCGCCGGGCGGATTTCATCTACGAAGATGGTGTCGCCGCGCTCGTCAATCTCATATTTGAGAATGTTCTGCTCGGTGGCGCTGCGGCGGTTCTGGGCGGAGGCGGGCGTAACGGCCGCAACCGCGCAGGCGGCAGCCAGCGCGACAAGGAGCACTAAATGACGACAATCTTTCATATCTACTTGAATACAAGCCTGCAAAGGGCAGGTATATCCGCCACAGGTACAACTTCGATGCCAGTCTCGTCAAAGGAGCCTTCCTTGTTGAAGCTGGAAATGTATATCTTCTTGAAACCTATCTTTTTAGCTTCGGCAATGCGGCGCTGTATCTGGCTCACCGGGCGCAGCTCTCCACTGAGGCCTATCTCGGCGCAGAAGCAGCTGGTGAGGGGGATGCTCAGGTCAAAATTGCTGGAAAGGATGGCCACCGCCACCGCCATATCGCAGGCGGGATCGGTAACGCGAAGGCCGCCCGCCACGTTAAGGAAGACGTCCTTTGCGGCCAGCTTGAAGCCGGCCCGCTTTTCCAGCACCGCCAGCAGCATATTCATTCGGCGGGCGTCAAAGCCGTTGGCGTTGCGCTGCGGCACGCCGTAGGCCGCGGTGCTGACCAGCGACTGAATTTCTATCATAAACGGCCGCGTGCCGTCCATCACGGAGGCGATGGCTATGCCGCTCAAATCGTCCTGATGCATCGGAATAAGAATTTCCGACGGGTTGAGCACCTCGCGCAGCCCGGCGCCGGTCATTTCGAACACCGCCAGCTCCGCCGTGCTGCCAAAGCGGTTCTTGATGCTGCGCAGCAGGCGGTAGGCGCCGCGGGTGTCCCCCTCGAACTGCAGCACTACATCTACAATGTGCTCCAGCACCTTGGGGCCGGCAATGGTGCCGTCCTTGGTAATGTGGCCAATGAGAATAACCGGCGTGCCGGTCTCCTTGGCAAAGCGCAGCAGGCGGGAAGCGCATTCGCGCACCTGCGACACGCTGCCGGCAGATGAATCCAGATCTTCGCTGTAGATGGTCTGTATGGAGTCTATAACCAGCAGGTCCGGCTTCACCGCCATCGCCTGATCCAGGATGTTCTCGAGGATAGTTTCCGAGAGGATGCTGCAGGAGGTGGCATCGCCCCCCAGCCGCATAGCGCGCATCTTTATCTGGCGCGGACTCTCCTCGCCCGACACATAGAGCGTGCGCAGCGACGGGCAGGCCAGGGGAATCTGCAGCGACAGGGTGGATTTGCCGATTCCAGGCTCGCCGCCCAGCAGAATCATAGAGCCCTCCACCATTCCGCCGCCCAGCAGGCGGTCGACCTCAGACAGGCCAATCGAGAAACGGTTTTCCGAAGTGAGCGATATCTCTTCCAACGACAGCGGACGCGCCTCGGCGTCGGTCGCTATATATGCTTTGCTGCGCGCTGTGGCAGAGAATTTCTTTTCCCTCTTGGGCTCCTCCACCATCGTGTTCCACTCGCCGCACGCCGGGCAACGTCCCATCCACTTGGGACTTTCGTTGCCGCACGAGGTGCAATACCAAACGGTTTTTTCCTTTGCCATCGCAGTTTGTATTCTATTTTTTCACTACTATGAAGCGGTCTTTGCCATTGATGTCCTGGATTACGGCGGCGCCGGTAAACAAGTCGGCGGTCTCCTGCGCCAGGGACTCGTTTATCTCCAGCCACAGGCTGCCGTTCTCCTTGAGCAGGGCGTCGGCCCAGAGGGCGATGGCCCTGTAGAACTTGAGCGGGTCGTCGTCCGGCACAAAAAAGGCCTGCTCCGGTTCCCACTCCAGCACGTTGGGGCGCATTGCGGCCCGTTCGCTCTCCCGCACATAGGGCGGATTGCTGACTATAAGGTCGAACTTAGGCAGGCCGGCGGGCGGAGCATCCAGAACATCGGCCTTGAACAGCACCGGGCGCGCCCCCTGCAGCTTTACGCGCTGCTTGCAGGCTATGGACAGGGCGGCGTCGCTTATGTCGCAGCCGTACACGTGTGCCTCGGGGAATTCGGCGGCGAAGGCATATGCCAGGCAGCCACTGCCGGTGCAGATGTCCATTATATTGAAGGTATCGTCGCCGCTGGCGGCCATCAAATTGTCGCAATCCTGCGCCGCAAGCTCGTAAAGCTGCTCCGTTTCGGGACGGGGAATCAGCACCCCGGCGCCCACGCGGATGCGCAGCCCGGCAAACCAGGTATAGCCCAGCACATACTGCATAGGCTCCCCTTTTGCCAGGCGGGCCGCAGCCTCCGTGAGCAGTTGCGACTGCTGCTCGCTCACCTCGGTGTCGGGTTCGCTCAGATATTTATAGTCGGGCACAGAAAGCAACCCGGTGACAGTGCGCACCGCAATGGCGTGCGCCTCCTCCCGGGGGTAAAGCGCAGCGACGGCGGCCTCTATGGCGTTTATGTGCCCTTTGAGTGTCATTTAGACAAAGCACTCTCTATCAGAGCGTTGAAGAATTCCGGCATAGTGCGGCCCGAGGTGCGAACCATCTTGGGCACGAGGCTCATCTTGGTCATTCCGGGGGTCGCGTTTATCTCCAGGAAGTAAACCCCTTCGTCGCCGGCAATGTAGTCTATGCGAATGAGGCCGGTGCCGCCCAGGTGGGCGTAAATCTTTTTGGTGCAGGCTGTCATCTCGTCCGCCATACTCTGCGGTATGGGGGCGGGGCAAATCTCGTCGCTCTTGCCGTTGTACTTGGCGTCGTAGTCAAAATATTCGTTGGGGGTCACAATCTCTATTATGGGCAGCGCCACGGGCACTCCGTTCTCCATGTAGATGGCCTGCGTAAGTTCGCGGCCGGTTATGGCCTTCTCAATCAAAATGGTATCTCCCTCGCCAAAGGCGTAGGCGATGGCCTCGTCCATCTGCGAGGCCTCCTTGACCTTGGTCACGCCAAAGCTGCTGCCGCCGTCGGCGGGCTTTACGAACACCGGGAGGCCCAGTTTTGCGACTATTTCGTTTACATTGTAGGGCTCGCCGCGCCGCAGGCTCACGTCCGCCGCCATTTTTACTCCGGTGTCGGCCAGCAACCGCTTGCAGGAATACTTATTGAAAGCGACGGTGCACACGAAAGACGAACATGTAGTCACAGGAATGCCCATCATTTCGAAATAGCCCTGCAGCAGGCCGTTTTCGCCCGGAATGCCGTGAATCATTATGCACGCCACATCGAACTTGACTCCGCTGCAGGAGAAATCGCCCTTGTCCACGATGCCCTTCACGGACATCTCCTCCCCTTCCCATTCCACCAGCTGCCAGCAGTCGGTGTTGAAGAGAATTTCGAATACGTTATACCTGTCTCGGTCTATTTGAGATGCGGCGTAGCGGCCGCTCAAGATAGATATTTGGCGCTCCGACGAGGGACCGCCATATATTACTGCTATATTTTTCTTCATTGTTTGCGTTTAGTCAAAATACTCACTTCCTTCGCCCGTCAGGCCGGTGCCGCTGCCGGTTTCGCCGTAGGAGAGGTCCTCACCGCCGCCGGTGCAGCCGAGGTCCATATCCCACCCTGCCGGGGGCACGAACGCTTCGCCGTTGTGGATGCCGATGGTTTTGTCTTCCATCACCTTCTGCATAAAGAGGCCCCAGATGGGGAGGGCGGCGTTTGCGCCCTGTCCCAGTGCACCGCTGTCGAAATGCACCTGGCGGTCTTCACACCCGACCCATACGCCGGCGGTCAGGCGCGGAACATAACCGATAAACCATCCGTCGGAGTTGTCGTTGGTGGTTCCGGTCTTGCCCGCAGCGCCCTGCAGGCCATATTTCCACTTGATTCGGCCGGCGGTGCCTTCGTTCACGACGCCCTGCATAAGGTTCACCATAAGATATGCGGTCTGGGCGCTGAGAGCCTCCCGCTTGTGGGCGGAGAAACTCTCCAGCAGGTTGCCCTGGCTGTCTTCTATCTTATCTACAAAGATACTGCTTATGTAGACTCCGCGGGAAGGATAGGTGTTGTAGGCCGACACCATTTCGAACACCGATATGTCGCACGACCCCACGCAAAGGGAATAGACAGGATCCAGATAGCTGCTGATGCCCATCTTGCGGCACATCTCTATCATCGCCTCCGGGCCGAACTGCTTCATAAGGAAGGCGGAGATGTTGTTGGAGGAGTGGGTCAGACCCCACTTGAGGGTCACCACGCGGCCTATATATTCCGCACGGTCGGTACTCTTTGGAGTCCACGGCGGGTTCACATCGGTAAAGGTATAAGGTATGTTGGCCACCCTGTCGCAAGGGGAATAGCCCTCCTGCATAGCCAGCGTGTAGAGGTAGGGCTTGATTGTGGAGCCCACCTGGCGGCGCCCCTGGCGCACGTTGTCATATTTGAAATAGCGGTAGTCGGGACCGCCCACATAGGCCTTGACCTTGCCTGTGTTGGGCTCAACCGCCATAATTGCGGCCCTCAGGAACGACTTGTAATAAAGGATGGAGTCGTTGGGCGTCATCACCGTGTCTATGCCTCCCTTCTTGTTCCACGAAAAGACGTTCATCGGAACCGGAACGTCAAAGCTCTTCAAAATCTCCTTCTCCGGGATGCCGGCCTTCTTCATACCGGTGTACCGGTCGCTCCAGCGGCGGGCCTGCTCCATAGAGTGGGCTATCACGTCCGCCGGGATGCCGTTGGCGAAGGGGCGGTTGCGCTTGTATTTGAGCTCGCGGTTGAAGGCAGGCTGGAGATCTTTGCTGAGATGCTCCTTTACAGCCTGTTCCGCATAGCGCTGCATACGGCTGTCAATGGTGGTGTATATGCGCAGGCCGTCCTTGTCCAGGTTGTATTTGGTGCCGTCCGGCTTTACATTCTTGTTGAGCCAGCCGAACAGCGGGTCGTCTACCCAGGCGGTGGAATCGACCTGATAGTCTACATAGTTGCGGTAGTCGCGGCGCACCGGCTTGGTGGCGTTCATTGTTCGGCGCAGCATATCGCGGAAATAGGGCGCAAGGCCGGTGGTATGGTCCTGACGCTGGTAGGTGAGCTTTATGTCCAGCTGCTGCAGGCTGTCGCACTCGTGTTTGGTGAGATAGCCATAGCGCTTCATACGCCCAAGTATCAGGTTGCGGCGGGCCAGCGACTGGTCGTAGTTGAGCGCCGGGTTGTAGCGGGTGGGCTTGTTAATCATACCCACCAGGCAGGCGCTCTCCTCCGCAGTGAGTTCGGATGGGGTCTTGTCAAAGAAGGTGCGGGCCGCGGTGTTGATGCCGTAGGCGTTGCTGCCAAAGAACACGGCGTTCATATACATAGTCATAATCTCGTTCTTGGTGTAGTTCCGCTCCAGTTTCACGGCGGTAATCCACTCCTTGAACTTGATGTTGACCATGTGTATTACTTTGGCACCCGGGAAGCGGAGATGCTTCTCGTCGCGCGGGAAAAGCGTTTTTGCAAGCTGCTGGGTGATGGTCGAACCGCCGCCGGAGGAGCTTTCGCGCATTGCCAGCGTCTTGACCGCCACGCGCGCCAGGCCGCGGAAGTCGATGCCGGAGTGCTTGTAGAATCGGGCGTCTTCGGTGGCTACCGCCGCGTCTATCAGCGACTGGGGCAGATCTTCAAATGTGGCGAAGGTTCGGTTCTCTATATGGTATGTGCTCAACACACGGCCGTCGCAGCTTATAAGTTCGGTGGCGAGGTTGCTTTTGTGGTTCTCCAGCTCCTCGAAGGAGGGGATTTTGGCAAAAAGCAGCACCAGCAGAATCCAGAAGCCCACGAACACAAACGGAGCAACCAGAAGGATCCACCACCACTTTATAATTTTTTTCCGTGTATTATCTTTCATTTCAAAAGTTTTAGCAAATGTAGAAATAAATCCTTTATCTTTGCGCGGCACAACAAAATATTAATAGGTATGGCAGAGAAGAATTTGGTAATTGTTGAGTCGCCGGCCAAGGCGAAGACCATCGGAAAATTTTTGGGAGACGGATACGTTGTGAAATCCAGCTACGGGCACATCCGCGATTTGCCCAAGGATAACGACAGCATAGATATCAAGCACGGCTTTGCACCCAAATACGAAGTGTCTGCAGACAAGAAAAAGGTTGTGGCAGACCTCAAAAAACTGGCGGAGGGGGCATCTATGGTGTGGCTCGCTTCCGATGAAGACCGCGAGGGAGAGGCCATTGCGTGGCACATTTTTGACACTCTGGGGCTCAGTGCAACCAACACCAAGCGCATCGCATTCCACGAGATAACCAAGAACGCTATTCTTGAGGCGCTCCAGAATCCGCGCGACATAGATATGGACCTGGTTATGGCTCAGCAGGCCCGCCGCGTGCTGGACCGCCTGGTCGGCTTTGAGCTTTCTCCCATCTTGTGGCGCAAGGTCCAGAGCAATCTTTCCGCCGGCCGCGTGCAGTCCGTTGCCGTGCGTCTTATTGTAGACCGCGAGCGCGAGATTGCCGCCTATGATTATCAGCCATACTTCAAGGTGGACGGCACTTTCACCACCAAGGGCAGCCGCAGCCATCTGCACGGCACCCTGGACGCCAAGTTCACCACCGCCGCAGAGAGTGAGGCGTTCTTGAACAAATGCATCGGCTGCAATTTTGCAGTGAGCGCCATAGAGACCAAGGCAGGTGTCAAGTCGCCCGCGGCCCCCTTCACCACCAGCGTCCTGCAGCAGGAGGCGGCCCGCAAACTGGGCTTTAGCGTGAGCGCCACTATGCAGGTAGCGCAGGGGCTTTACGAGCGCGGTCTCATCACCTATATGCGTACCGACTCTGTGAACCTCTCTTCGTTGGCTCTCAGCACCGCAAAGCAGTATATTACAGAGAATTACGGTGCGGAATATTCCCACGTAAGGCAATATAAAACCAAGAGCAAAGGGGCTCAGGAGGCACACGAGGCCATCCGCCCGACCTATATCCAGAACACCACTATAGAAGGGACTCCCGCCGAAAAGCGGCTGTACGAGCTCATTTGGAAGCGTACCATAGCCAGCCAGATGGCCGACGCCCGCGTAGAGCGCACCAGCGTGGACATTTCGGGTGACAAGATTTCGGAGAAGTTTGTTATGGAGGCGGAAAAGGTGCTGTTCGACGGCTTCCTCAAGGTTTATATCGAAGGCCGTGACGACGAGGAGCAGGAGAACCGCTCCGCCACCCTCCCCGCGCTGGAAATAGGCCAGGCTATGCAGTGCCTGGGCATCGAGGCGCGCGAACGGCTCACCCAGGGCCCTCAGCACTACAGCGAGGCTACTTTGGTAAAGAAGCTGGAGGAGCTGGGCATCGGCCGTCCGTCTACCTACGCCCCCACCATTTCCACTATTTTCAAACGCGGCTACATTGTGAAGGCCGACGTTCCGGGCACGCAGCGCACCTGCACCACCCTCACCCTCAAGGGCGACACAATTACCCGCAGCACCGCCGTGGAAACGGTTGGCAAAGAGAAGAAGAAACTCCTGCCGGAGAACATCGGAATTGTGGCCACAGACTACCTGGCAGCCAATTTCCCCGATATTCTGGATTATAATTTCACCGCCAAAGTAGAGGAAGATTTCGACGAGATTGCCAAGGGCGACAAGGTTTGGAACGAGGTAATAGGCGAGTTCTACACCCCCTTCCACGCCAACGTCAAGGCCCGTATGGAAGACAGGGAATACACCCACGCGGAGCGTGTGATTGGTGTGGACCCGGCCAGCGGCAAGCCCGTCATAGCCCGTATGGGGCGCTACAGCCCCATCGTGCAGAAGGGAGCCAACGACGACCCGGACAAGCAGTTCGCAGGTATGAAGAAAGGGCAGCTTATAGAGTCCCTCACCCTGGAAGAGGCGCTCAAGTTGTTCGATTTGCCACGCAAGGTGGGTTCTTTCGAAGGGAAGGAGATTACCGCCGCCACAGGCCGTTTCGGCCCGTACATCAAGCACGACGGCAAGTTCTATTCGCTGGGCAAGAAACTCTCCCCCTACACTATTTCGGAGGAGGAAGCAGCGGCCGTGATAGAGGAGAAGCGCGCGCAGGACGATGCGTCTCACATAGCTTCGTTCCCGGAGCACGACATAGAGGTGCGCGCAGGCCGCTTCGGCCCCTACATCAAGCACGCCGGCAAGAACTACAAGATCCCCAAAAAGACCGACCCCGCCAAACTGACGGCGGAGGAATGCCTCGAAATAATAAACAATCAAAATAAATAGTTATGCCTATCACCCCCGAAGGGCACCAGCTCGATGCCACCGACCTCAAAATTCTCGCGTTCCTGGTCAAGAATGCGCGTATGCCCTACCTCGAGATTTCCCGTGAATGCGGCATTTCCGGCGCCGCCATCCATCAGAGAGTCAAGAAGATGGAAAATATGGGCATCATTACCGGCAGCCGCCTGTTGGTAAAGCCTCAGGCTCTCGGCCTGAATGTTTGCGCCTACATCGGCATCTCCCTTTCGAGCGCCGACGAGTATCCCCACGTTGTGGAGGAGCTCAAAAAGATCCCCGAAGTTGTGGAGTGCCACTTCATAACCGGCGTCCACGCCCTTATGATTAAAATCTACTGCTTTGACAACGAGCACCTTATGAAGGTACTCATCAACACCATCCAGAACATCGAGGGCATCGAACGCACCGAAACCTGGATCTCCCTGGACCAAGCCTTCGAACGGCAGGTCTGGGTCAAAGAGTACGGCGACAATAAAGCGCCCGACAAGGCCAAACCCAAAAAGAAGACCCGCTAGGGTCTTTTTTTTTGCCCGGGCGCACGGAGCCGGGGGCACTTGCGGGCAGTTTGCGCCCGTCGTCCCGGATTCGCGGACAGCAGTAACACTTTTGGCCGGTTTCTGCGCCCGTCGTCCCATTCTGCCGGACGGCGGCGACACTTTGGCGCCGCTCCGCTACGGCGGCACTTGGGCCGCTCCAGGTTAGCTTTGCCGCCTCCTGCATCCGCAAATAGTCGGCTTGCAAAGCAACCCATCCGCGATATGCCCAAGCGCCGCCAGCCGACCCCAAGTTGAGCGGTGTGTGTATTAATCGCTATCAAGCGATAGCGGAGCGCGCGCGGGACGGCTTGTGGAATAGCCAGCGCGTAGCGGTGGGGTTTGGGGCGGAGCCCCAGTATTATAGCAACTGCCGACCTCCGCATACGCGGCTTTCGTGGCACCTACCCTCCTGATTACCAACCACTTCCGCAATGTCGCTTGCGCAATTATACACAAGCGAGATGTTGTAAGGTACTGATAGTTAAGTGGGTGAGTGCCACGGAATGCTGCCGGAGGCGCTTAAGCGGCGCCTGGGCACTTGAAGCCTGCGTGTAGTATAGCACTTCTTATTTGTCTGCCACAAGATGATTCCGGAGAGGGTTTCGGCCATCTTGTGGCAGGGATAAGCCCTTATTCCTGAAAAAAGTTGCCACAAGATGGTTCGATCGGCACCTAGAGTCATCTTGTGGCAGGATGCAGCGAGGTACACGTGGGATGCGCCAGGTGTACTTCGCTGCGGCAAAGGCCAGAGATGATGGGGAAAACTTGCAGCGAAATCCACGTAGAGGCCCCCACGTGTACTTCGCTGCACAGCGGCAGCTGGGTAAAAGCGGGCGAAACTCTAGGTGTTGGTGTTTTCGCAGAAATGACTACCTTTGTTAGTGCTGCCCGGCGACGGGTGGCAGGACATACATAAGAAATTAGCATTTGCTATTTATTCGGTTGCCCCTGAAACCTAGGAAATTTCAAAGCAATACACCGGATAAGTCAGTGGATGTCTGCGCTTAGGCGTAGACCGACTTATCTAGTGTTGCGGGCTTCCTAGGGCCTCAGGGCGTAGATAAAGTGTCTGCGCCTTTTTTTGTGCCCTAAATTCCCGCCCCGTGATAAGTCGCAAGTGCCGTAAGAGCGCAGCTTATGGCCAACAACAGCAATCTTGGAGCCGCGAAGGCTGCCAAGAACGATGAGTTTTACACTCAGTACGCCGACATCCAGAAGGAGGTAAACGCCTATCTGGAGTACAATCCCGACACTTTCCGCGACAAGACGGTGCTACTGCCGTGCGACGACCCGGAGTGGAGCAATTTCACCCGGTTCTTCGCGCAGAATTTCGAGCGGCTGGGCTTGAAACGGCTCATCAGCACCAGCTATGCGGTGGAGAGTAAAAAGTACAAGGACTACGAGCCCACCCTTTTCGAGACGGAGAGCCCGCTGTTTGACGTGGACAAAACCCGCATCAAGGGGAAGATATTCGAGCTTACCCGCGATACCAACGGCAACGGCCGCATCGATATCGACGACCTTGAGTGGCACTATCTTGAGGGCGACGGCGACTTCCGCAGCCCGGAGGTCTGCGAGCTTCGAGACGAGGCAGACATCATCGTGACAAATCCCCCGTTCTCGCTGTTCAGGGAGTTCATTGCTTGGATAATGGATGGTAAAAAGCAGTTCCTCATTCTTGGAAATATGAATGCTATCCACTACAAAGAAGTGTTTCCGCTTATTCAAAGCAACCAGATATGGTCTGGCATTGGTTTCAACTTATCTATGGTTTACAAGGCTGCTTACAAGAATATACTGGAGGCCAATCAAAAGTTTGTTCGCTCAAAAGGATATGATCCTGATGATAACTACATAAAAGTTCCTGGTGTTTGCTGGTATACCAACTTGGACCACGGGCGACGCCATGAACCATTGAAACTAATGTCAATGAGAGATAACCTCAAGTATAGCAAGCATAAGGAAATACGAGAGAATGGATATCCCAAATATGCAAATTATGATGCTATTGATGTCTGCTATACCGACTCCATTCCAGATGACTATGAAGGCGTAATGGGAGTTCCTGATTCGTTCTTAGGAAAGTACTGTCCAGAGCAATTCGAAATCATCGGGATGGGGTCAGGCGAGTTCTGCAAGGGGTTAGGAGCAATTCCATATAATATGATTCTCTCAGGTGTCGCGCTGCAGAAAATGAACGATCTACGTCCTAATTACGGCGCTGTATTTCTTATCGACAGTAATGGTATGCCTAAACTTCCATATAGCCGTTTAATCATCCGCAAAAAACAACAGCAATGACAGCACGACTTGTACAAGATTGGACCATCGGCGATATCTGCAAGGGGTTCCAGTATAACGAATATGAGGGCAAGGGGCTCTACGGCCTGTCCGGCCGCCTCACCATACAGCCGGAGTTCCAGCGCCATTATCTCTACGCCGAAAACGGCGGCAAGAAGGAGGTGGATGTGATCCAGAGCGTGCGCAGCGGCTATCCACTGGGGCTCATCTATTTCTCAAAGGTGGGTGAAGACCGTTACGAGGTGCTGGACGGTCAGCAGCGCATCACGTCGCTTGGGCGCTTCATCACCGAAAAGTTCGCTTGGATAGACTGCGACGGTCGGCCTTGGTACTTCAGTGCCCTCAATCCGGAGGAACAAAAGGCCTTTCTTGACACTCCGCTCCTGATTTATGTCTGCGAGGGCCCCGAGAAAGAAATCAAGGAATGGTTCCGCACCATCAACATAGTGGGCATCCCGCTCAACGCGCAGGAAACGCTCAATGCCGTCTATTCAGGGCCCCTCGTGACGCGCGCCAAGGAAGAGTTCTCCAACTCCAACAACACCAACATCAACAAGTGGAGCTGCTTCATTTCCGGATCGGCCAAGCGGCAGGATTTTCTGGCCGCGGCACTGGACTGGGTCAGCCACGGACATACAGAGGAATATATGGCCATACACCGTTACGATGGTAACATCGCCGAACTTAAAGCATACTTTACCTCGGTAATCGACTGGATAACATCGGTGTTCGACATCGCCCCGGAAAAGGAGATGTGCGGCCTGAAATGGGGCGAGCTGTACGAGAAGTTCCACAAGCAAGCCTATGACCCGGCAGAGATTGCAGCCAAGGTCCGCGAGCTCTATGAAAGTTTCTACATCAAAGAGAAAAAGGGCATCTACGAATATATCCTTGGCGGATGCCAGGAGCCGCGGCTACTGAACGTCCGCGTGTTCGACGACCCCACAAAGAAGACCGTCTATGCCAAGCAGACCGCGGCAGCCGAAGCCGATGGCCTGTCGAACTGTCCGCTGTGCGCCGTCGGACACGACTCCAACCGTACCCGCATCTGGAAACTTGCCGAGATGGACGCCGACCACGTCACCGCCTGGAGCAAAGGCGGCGACACCGACATCTCCAACTGTCAGATGCTCTGCAAGACGCATAACCGGGCAAAGGGGAACCGATAAAAACAGCCGTCGTCTCTGTGCGAGGCGGCGGCTGGTCATTTAGTAGTCGAGTTGGTTAGTTCAAGCCCATAATGTAGGAGCGTTCCAAAACTTCTTCGAGAGTTTTACCGTCTATTCTGACATTATCCCAAATATCTTCCGGATTATCAAAGGAGTAAAGGACTTTTCCATCGTCGTGAGTATCTCCCTCGCACTGCCATCCAATGTATGGCTCTGTGCGATCACGGGGCAACTCCTTCACTTCTATGGGTATCTCCTCTGTGTGAATGCCATAAAAGGTGTCATTGTCTATGTAGTAGAACGATAGATTCCAACCCACTCTGACCACCTCGAACTCAAAAATCTCCCTTGAAACAGAAGACTTGGCATCTCTGCGTTCGTCCGGACCCCAGCCTAGTTCTTCATTATAGATGTGTTCTCCTTTACCATAAAAATCCTTTATTGCAATTTCTCTTCGTTCCATTTGTGATGCTCCTTGTTATACTTCTCTATTTTCTTTATCAAAGATAGATATTTCTTGGGGATTAGAAGATTGTTGGTTTTCTTGTGTGGCTTTCTTCCAACCTCATTTCTAGACACATCATCATCCCACAGGTGGCTATGGGACCCTTTACCCGAGCCCGAATAACCAACATAATTACCATCACTGTCAAACTTTAAATCTATTGTTCTTATCAACCTATGGTTCTTATATTCTGCTATCGTGGTAATCGCAACGCTACCATCCCTTTTACTAACTCTACCACACAAGTATACTGGTTTTTCAGAATTAGAGTTTACCGGTGTTTTCGTTTGGGCATTATTCTTTTTTTGAATCAGAATCTTATGCCCATCAATTCTTGTTTTTGCTTCAATGTGCGTGCGGTCTGCACGCGGAACACTCTTTAGTTCCTTGCTGTATGATCCATTACCGCCCATAGGTCACTGCGTTATAGTTGTCATTTTTGTAATAGGTGCTGATGCTTGTGTTTTCACCGTCCTGCATTGCTCCGTATCTAAGAATATGGATTGGCTTTAGTGTTTCCAAAACCTTCTCATAACCTTTCAGCCACTGTCTTTTCGCATAGGTATCTTGACCAATGCCTGTACTATTGATTGCAATAACTGACTCTTTGGGATATCCTTCCAGAATGAATTCATTAGTGCATCCCCGCCACCAGCTGACATTGGGTATTACATTGATACTATGTTTTTGCCACCAAGCGCAAAGCAACTTATTCCGGTAGTTATTCCACCATACCTCCGGCAAAGACATATTCGAGTATAAAGAATAATCTGTCGATATAACAAATGATGCATTTTGAAGCATCCGGATATACATATACGGCCGTTTCCATACACATTCAAAATGAACGTCATCCGTGTAAAAATGAACAGCCATCGTTTTCCTAAGCTTCTTTCTACGCGCTCGATGGAAAGCAACAATTGCTTCCGGAATTGCTCCTCTGTAGGCCTGAATCATTGGCATTTGAGACCTGTCGGTCATAGAAACATTAATACAAAGTTTGTGGTGTGTCATAGTCTTGTTATGTGTTGTTTAGCACAAACTTATGGCATCCCACCAAATAATAATTCACGATCTTTTCCGGGATAGCAAATAATCACCAGTGTAACAGATATTTACATACATATTTATTGTGCAGACTGTATTGTTGCGCCGCGCAGGCGGAGTGCGGCAGTTGCCTCAAAGAAACCGTGGGCGCCCGTGCCCTCGTAAAACGGGAGGGGCCCGCAAGCTGGTAGTTATCGCGCCAGCGATGACGTACCAGATTGTGGGAGGGATGAAGTGAGCGCAGCGAACGGAAGTTTCTGGAGGCAAGCTGCCGCCGCAGCTTCAGCGGCGCTCGTGGCAGACACAATGCTGGCTGTCAGTGATTTATGCAATGTCGCTTGCGCATTTTTACGCAAGCAAGATGTTGTAAGACATTGATAGTTAGGTGGGTAAGTGCCACGGAATGCCGCCGGAGCGGAGCGGTGCGCACGACACTGGAAATCCTGCGGGCGGGGATGGCACTTCTTGTTTGTCTGCCACAAGATGATTCTGGAGGGGGTTTCAGCCATCTTGTGGCAGGGATAAGCCCTTATTCCTGAAAAAAGTTGCCACAAGATGGTTCACACTGCACTCAGAGTCATCTTGTGTCCTGCCAGACCGGTGGGCCAGGAAAAGGTGGGGCAAGCGGCTCTAATGGTCCAGGGGATGAACCGGCGGGACCGCTGATGCAGCGAGGTACACGTGGGGTGTGTTAGGTGTACTTCGCTGCACAGAACACGGCTGCAGCGGGCGGCGGAATTTTATTCGTCCATATAGTCGTCCGGATAGCTTACGTACCGATAGGCGTTGTACGGCGGCTCGCCGGTGTAGGGTTCGGCGGGGAATTCGATGGTCCAGACTTCCGGCGTGACACCGGTCACGAAGCCCAGGCCGCCCGAAACGTTGCCGGGGAAGATTACCGGTTCGGTCATAAAGCCAATATCGTTGCCGGCGGCGTCTATCGCCCGCAGATAGATGTATTCGTCAAAGGTGAGGGTGTATACCTTGATGCGGCGGTCCATACAGTATGAATCTCCCTCCTCGAATTGGTACCAGAATTCGGTCCAGGCTCCGAAATATGCGCCATACATAGGGTCGGTCACCTTTATGGTGTAGTCGCCGTCGGCGAACATTTCGTCTGTGAAGGTTTCGTAGTAGTTGTCCCTGCCAATCAAATCCTCCATCATACTGTTCTCCACCGGGTGCAGCACGTGGTCGCCGCTGGCATCAAAAGAGCCCGGTATCACTACGGAGTCTATCTTTTTGCCTGCAGGATCCAATCTGTACATTACATCCTCGAACCGTAGCATATAATAATTACTCTCGCCGGGGGCATCTTTAACAGTTATGCGGTACTGACGGGTGACGAATGTCTCGTAGTAGCCCTCGTTGTTGCTCAATACTATCCTGGCGGTATCTACGGCTGTGATTTTTGCAGCACTTTTAGGGAAGGTCACCTTTCCGGTGGCAGTGAGCCCATGCCAGGAAGCCCTTAGCGCCACCTCGTCTTCCGGGGCAAAAACCGCCTCGAAAGCATATCCGTCGGGATCTTCATGAAGACTTCCGTCGTACCATTCTTCGTAAGCGACAATCGGGG
>JAFZYD010000045.1 GCA_017616475.1 Bacteroidales bacterium | reverse complement strand
CCGGAGCCCGGCACCGCAGAAGCCGCACTCCCAGGCACGGCCGGGCCAACGCCGGCCACAGTATCGCCGCACCTCTCTCCCGGCATCCCCTCCGCCAATCCCAAACCACCGCCGGACGCGCCCAATATCCCCTCCGCCACGCCGCGGGCAATCAGTTCCGCCTGGTTGAAGCCGCGTTTGAAACGTTTATACCAGTGCAGCGGTACCGGCACCACCGCCTGCACGCCGCCGTACAGACCGCCGGAGGCGAGATAGCCCCCCAGCCGCCGGGCCGCCCAAAGACCGAGCGACTCCTGCCGGCCATATTTGAACTGCCGCACAATTTCGCAGTACGGGCTTTCGTGGCGATAGAAAAACAGCGCCGCGGCGTTATAGACGTGGCACTTGCCTGCCAGCAAATCCAAAGCTGCATTCTCGCAGTAAGACCAGAAGTATGTGAGCGGTATATCTTCCAGGCAACGGCTGCACAAGAACCGCTCGTCCGCCTCCAGCGGGGCCCCGCACACAGTGCAGGTGCGCTCAAAAAACAAATCGCGCAGCCCGGCCAGGCTGCAGCGCAAAAGATGTATGAATCGTCCCTTCATAGTCGCTCTCTTTACGAATGTCAAATATAATGATTATCTTTGTATAATTATGTTCGATTTTCTAAACATATCGTTTATCGACATTCTCGATATACTGCTGGTTGCGGTGCTCATTTATGAGGTCTACAAGCTGATCCGCGGCACGCAGGCAATGAGCATTTTTATTGCAATCATTCTGTTGTACGCCGCCCGGGCCATTTTCGACGCCCTCAAGATGTCCTTGATAACCAACATTATGGACGCCGTTCTGGGGGTCGGCCTCATTGCGCTTATCGTCATTTTCCAGCCCGAAATCCGGCGCTTTTTGATTCGTATAGGCTCGGAGGTGTTCGCCGCCCGCAAGAAGGGTGGCGGCCGGCTGCGCAAGTTCTTTGGCAAGTACACCCCCGCCGCCCAGATAAGCCCCGCCGCCCTGGACGAAATTACCAGCGCCTGCTGGCGTATGTCCGAGAGCAAGACCGGGGCGCTGATTGTGTTCAAGCACTCTTCCAACCTGGACGCCGTGGTAGAGACCGGCGACAGGATTGACGCCGCCATACACCGCCGCCTGCTGGAAAACATATTTTTCAAGAATTCCCCGCTGCACGACGGCGCCGTGGTAATGACCTCGGAGAGCATAGTGGCAGCCCGCTGCACCCTGCCGATAAGCGAAAAACAGGACATAAACCCCCGCTACGGAATGCGCCACCGCGCCGCCGTGGGCATCACGGAAACCACCGACGCCGAGGCGGTCGTGGTGTCCGAAGAGACGGGCGAAATTTCTTATGTGAAGGACGGGGAAATCCGACCCCTCAGCAGTATAACCGAGCTGCGAATCGCTCTGGAAAATTCCTATAAGTAATGCGTACACTGGAGAGAAAACTTGGCTTTGATGCGGTACCCAGCACCCTGCGAGCCAAGTGTGCAACCGACGGCGCCCGCCGCGCAGTGGATGACACCGAAATAATGCGCAACGCCGATGCCATTATGGCGGAGCTCCGGCTCACGGACGAAATGCGTCTGGTGTGTATGTTCGAGGACACCTTCCCCGCCGACGGCTACGTGGATATGCGGGAATTCCTGCTCCCCCTCACGGGCGAACTCTCCTGCATCTCTCTCTCCAACCTGATACTGCTGCAAAAGGGGCTGGACGCCATCCGCCGCATCGCCGCCTTTCTAAAGGCCAGCGGCAGCGTGTATCCCTCCCTCAAGAAACTCTCGGAGCCGGTGATGATATATCCCGAAGTGCTCCGCAAGATAGATTCCATAATAAACAAGAACGGCGAGGTGCGCGACACCGCCTCCGCCGCCCTGGCGCAGATTCGCAGCGACCTCAAGGCCAAGCAGCGCTCCATTTCCCGCACCATCCAGGCCGTGCTCAAAAAGGCTCAGGCAGAGGGAATTGTGGAGGCCGACGCCGAGGCTGTGGTGCGCGACGGCAAGACCCTGATACCGGTGAGCGCCGCCGACAAGCGCAAAATTGCCGGCATAGTGTGCGACGAATCGGCCAGCGGCCGCACGTCGTTCATAGAGCCGCTGGAGGTGGTGAACCTCAACAATGCGGTGCGCGAGCTGCAGTTCGAGGAGCAGCGCGAAATACAGCGCATCTTGCTGGAATTCACCGACTTCCTGCGCCCTTACCTGCCCGATGTGCTGGAGAGCGCGGCGTTTTTGATAAGGATAGATTTTATCCGCGCCAAGGCGCTGCTTGCAATGGATATGATTGCCGGTATGCCCATCCTCTCCGAAACGGGCTCCCTTACCCTGCGCAAAGCCCGCCACCCGCTGCTGGAGCGCGCCCTGCGCAAGGAGAACAAGGAGATAGTGCCCCTCACCCTGACCCTTGAGAACGACCGCCGCATAATGCTCATTTCCGGCCCCAACGCCGGCGGCAAGAGCGTGTGCCTCAAGACGGTAGGCCTGCTGCAGTATATGTTCCAGTGGGGCCTGCTTATACCAACCTCCGAGATTTCGGAGATGCTGGTGTTCGACAATATTTTTGTGGACATAGGCGACGACCAGAACCTGGAGAACGACCTGTCTACCTACAGTTCGCACCTTAAAAACCTAAATGCCATACTGTCCGAGGCCACCGAACGGTCGCTGGTGCTGATAGATGAATTCGGCAGCGGCACGGAGCCGGCTGCGGGCGGCGCCATTGCGGAGGCGGTGCTTGATTCGCTGGCGGAGCGCGGCGTGTACGGCGTGATAACCACCCACTACACCAACCTCAAACTGTACGCCAGCAACTCCCCGCACGTGACTAACGGCGCAATGCAGTTCGACGTCTCCACCCTCACCCCGCTCTTCACGCTGGAGCAGGGGCTGCCGGGCAATTCGTTCGCCTTTGAGCTGGCCCGCAAGATGGGCTTGCCGGACGAAATAATAAAGAGCGCGGAGGAGAAGGCCGGGAGCGACTTTGTGGATATGGAGCGGCAGCTGCGCAAGATTGCCCGCAACCGCCGGGCGCTGGACGAAAAGCTGACCCGCGTGAAGAACGCGGACCGCACCCTGGAAAGTCTCACGGACCGCTACGAGAAGGAGCTTTCGGAAATAAAGACGCTGCGCAGCAACATCCTCGCGGAGGCCAAGGCCGAGGCGCGGGAGATTGTGGCGGGCGCCAACCGCCAGATAGAGCAGACCATCCGCGAGATAAAGGAGGCCCAGGCGGAGAAGCAGAAAACCAAGGAGGCCCGCGCCAAGGTGACCGAACTGCAGCAGACGCTGGAAGAAAAGGAGAGCCGCACCGAAGCCGACGCCCTGATAGAGAGAAAGATAGAGCAGATTTTGGCCCGCCGTGAGCGGCAGCAGAAGCGCAAAGAAGAGCGCGCCCGCCGCGCCGGAGAGGAGGCCCCGAAACCCGCTGCGAAGGCCGCGGACAAGCCGGAACCGCTCAAAGTAGGCGACAAAGTGCGCCTGACCGGGAGCGATATGGTGGGCGAAATAATCCAGATTTCCACAAAAAAAGTATCGGTGGCGGTTGGCGGCATCACCACCAAGACCGACTTGGACAAGGTGGAGCGCATCAGCGCCCAGCAATATAAAACCGCGGTGAAGGGCACCGCCCCCCGCAAAGCCACCTCCGGCGGCGTCGCTGTAAAGGGAATGGAGAGCATATCGGAGCGCAAGATGAACTTTTCGCCGCAGGTGGACGTGCGCGGCGAGCGGCTGGAGAGCGCGCTCAACATAGTCACCCGCTTTATAGACGACGCCATAATGATTGGTATATCGCAAGTTAAGATTCTGCACGGCAAAGGGACCGGCGTACTGCGGGAGGAGTTGCGCAAATATCTCAAGACTGTGGCCGGGGTACGCAGCGTGCGCGACGAGGCGCTGGAGATGGGCGGCGCCGGCATAACGGTGGTCGATTTGGACTAAAACAGCCTTGATATATCAATTAATTGGATTATCTTCGCGGCGCGTTTTGAAACCAATATTTTTACCAAAATACAATGAAACTATCCATTAAAAGTGTATTGCTCGCTTTCGCAGCAATGTTGTTTGTTGTGTCTGCACACGCACAGATTACAACATCCGCTTTCAGTGGCCAGGTGACCGACAAAGACGGTGCCGTTGCAGGCGCCGCCGTCGTTGCTGTTTACCAGCCCACCAACACCACCTATTTCTCCATTACCGACAAGAACGGTAACTACCGCATTTCCAATGTTACAGCCGGCGGTCCCTACACCGTGAGCTTCCAGCTTTTGGGCTACAGCGAGGTAATCAAGCAGAACGTGTACGCACCTCTGGGCGAGACCTCCATTGTAGACGCTGTGCTTGAGGTTGAGAATCAGGCTCTCGAAGGCGTTGTGTTCGTTTCCGACGCCAACGACTCCGGTATGAACATCCGCCGTTCCGGCGCCGGCACATCGGTAAGCCAGCGGACTATGTCCTCTATGCCTACCGTTAACCGCAGTATGAACGACATTATGAAGCTCACCCCCCAGGCATCCACCACTTCCAACGGTCTTGCAGTGGGCGGCGGCAACTATCGTTCTTCTTATGTAACTGTGGACGGTGCTGCATTCAACAATGCCTTCGGTATCGGTTCCAACCTGCCTGCAGGCGGCGCACCCATCTCCCTGGACGCCATCGAGCAGATGAGCGTGAACATCACTCCGTTTGACGTTCGCCACAGCGGTTTCACCGGCGGTGCCATTAACGCCGTTACCAAGAGCGGTACCAACGAGTTCCACGCTTCTGTATACGACTATTACACTTCCGATAAGGTTCGCGGCTACAAGGTAGAAGGCAGCGACCTCAACAGGACCGATATGCTTGACAATACCGTAGGTTTCACTATCGGCGGCCCCATCGTCAAGAATAAACTCTTCTTCTTTGTAAATGCAGAATATACATCTGATGTTGTGGCTGGCTCCAATAAGGTCGTCAGCACTGCCACAGGCAGCCGTGTTGACCCCAACTTTGTTCCCAACAGCGATGTTGTACGCCCCACCCAGGAGTTTATGGAGGAGGTCCTCAGAACTCTGGACACCAAATACGGCTACAACCCCGGCCGCTACCAGAACTACTCCCTGAGCACTCCGGACTATAAGATTATGGCCCGCCTGGACTGGATAATAAACCGCGACAACAAGTTCAACCTCCGTGTAAGCCACACTCACAATGTGAACTCCAACACTCCTTCCAGCTCTGTAAACCCGATTTCCCCGAACCCGTACGACCGCAACACCTATGGCCGTACCTCTACATACGCTCAGTACTTCGAGTCCAGCCGCTACTTCCAGGAGCAGAACTTCACCTCCGTGGCAGCCGAGCTCAACAGCCGTCTGTTTGACGGCCGCGGCGCAAACCTGTTCCGCGTTACCTGGTCTCACCAGAACGAGCCCCGCGCATTTGTAGGTGACAATTTCCCCACAGTAGATATTCTGGAGAACTACACCGACAGCGAGGGCAAGGTTAACAAAGCCGTCCTGACCTCTTTCGGTCCCGACCCGTTCACCTACGGCAACCTCCGCGACGTGCACACCATTGTCGCTACCGACGAGCTTTCCTTCACCGCAGGCATCAACAACTTCGTGGCCGGTCTCCAGTATGAATATGACCTCACCAAGAATGGTTATATGCAGGGCGGTCTCGGCTACTATGTATACAACAGCTGGGACGATTTCCTCGCCGGCGGCAAACCCGCAGCATTCGCCATCACCCACTCCAACCGTGACGATCTGGCACAGGTATTCCCCTCATTCACATACAACCAGTTCTCCGCTTACCTGCAGGACGAAATCGACTTCAGCGACTACTTCAAGCTCACAGTAGGTCTGCGTGCGGAGCTCCCTGTATACCCGACCATCGCAGGTAACGAAAATAAGGAATTCCTTACCCTGGCTGAAGCCAGCCAGTCTATGAAGGGCCTGAGCACAGCCGATATGCCCAAGGCTACCGTAAACCTTTCACCCCGCGTAGGTTTCAACTGGGATGTACTCAAGAACCGCTCTATGATTGTACGCGGCGGTACCGGCCTCTACACCGGCCGCATCCCGTTCGTATGGATTGTATCGGTAGCCGGCAACAGCAACTGCCTGCAGGCTCAGTATATTGATGCAACCGGCACCGGCGCCAATACCCCCAACTTCCACGCAAACCTCGACGACATTCTCAAGGATATCTACGGCGGTTCTTTCAAGGCTCAGGATCTTTATGCCCCCCAGTCCACCACCATTCTCGACAAGAATTTGAAGATGCCCACCACCTGGAAATCTTCTCTCGCAGTAGACTTCAACCTGCCTTTCGGCATCAAGGGTTCCGTAGAGGGTATCTACAACTACGACCTCAACACCGTTGCAGCGCTTAAGCTCGGCTACACCGAAGGTGACGGCGTGCAGCTGCCCGGCGAGCCCGACAAGCGCACCTCCTGGAAGAACGAGGGTCTCAAGAACTCTATGAACAAATCGGTGAACCCCTACTATATCACCAACACTAATCACCACGGCCAATATTATTCGGTAACCACCCGCCTGTCCAAGGACTTCGCAAGCGGCCTGAGCTTGATGGCTGCATACACCCGCAGTGATTCCTGGTCTATCCAGGAGGGTTACGGCGACCAGGTATCTTCCCTGTTCTCCGGCGGTAACTACAGCAAGAACGGCTCCAATGTTCCCGAACTCGGCCACTCCGCATTCGTATCTCCCAACCGTGTAATTGCCAACGCAAGCTACCGCATTAAAGAGGGCAGCCACCTGGCAACTACCGTTGGTTTGTTCTACGAGGGTTACAACCACTGCTACGTGGGCGGCTACTCCTACACCCGTTACTCCTACACCTTTGGCGTTCGCAGCGGCGATTATGTAAACGACGTTACCGGCGTGGGCGGTTCCCAGAACCTGATGTACATCCCCACCGATTCCGACCTTGCCAAGATGACCTTCAAGGACGAGGAGAACAAGGCTGCCTTCAAGAGCTTTATCGAGGGCGACAGCTATCTCAGTGCCCATCGTGGAGAATATTCCACCCGCGGTGCAAAGGTTGCTCCCTGGCAGAACCGCATCAACTTCAAACTTGCACAGGACTTTATGTTTAACGTTGCCGGCAAGACCAACACCCTTCAGCTTGGCGTCGACATCAACAACGTAGCCAACCTGCTCAACTCCAACTGGGGTCTCACCAAGCAGGTCAGCAGCGAGAACATTCTCGAGATAAGCAAGGCTGGTGCAGAAGGCGTTTACACCTTCAAGGCTCCCACCGTCAAGAGCTACCGCAACGTGTTCAGCACCTGGCAGATGCTCTTCAGCGCCCGCTACTTCTTCTAGTCTTTGGACTTAACATAAAAGAGGGCCTCCGGATTTCGGAGGCCCTTTTTTACATCCGGCAAATCTTGCGGCAGAGGTCCAGGGAATCGAGTTTCTCCCAGGTGAAGAATTCCACCGGCTTGGTGTATTCGCGTTCGCCGTCGTAGAAGGTAACATCCTCTGTGTAGGGCTTGCGGCCAAAGTGACCGTAGGCTGCCGTGGGGAGGTAGATGGGGTTCTTGAGGCCGAAGCGGCGGATTATTGCGGCGGGGCGCAGGTCAAAGGCCCGTCCAATCTCCTCCGCAATCTCGGCGTCGCACAGAGGGCTGTGGCTTGTGCCGAAGGTGTTCACAAAGATGCTGCACGGCCGCGCCACGCCAATCGCGTAGGAAACCTGCACCATCATTTCGTCTGCAACGCCGGCCGCCACCATATTCTTTGCGATGTGACGGGCTGCGTAGGTGGCGCTGCGGTCTACCTTGCTGGGATCCTT
>JAFZYD010000044.1 GCA_017616475.1 Bacteroidales bacterium | reverse complement strand
TGGTGTTTGAGACCAGCGCGTCTACCGATTCCGCCATCCGGGCAAGAGATAAGTGCGGGAAGCCCCGCCGGCAGACCTCCCCGAAAACGGGGAGCGGCTGCAAAGGTAGTCCATTTTTCGGTATTTCAAAACCCCTTGGTGCTCCCAATGGGGTAAAAAAGCTTCCATTGGGCGCAAAAAAGGGCCAAAACGCTCCCAATGGCGTCATATTTCTGCCATTGGGAACACCATTCCAGTTATCTCAGGGGAAAATCGGGCCAGATGCGGTCTATGCAGGAGATGTCGTCTATTTCGAGTTCTCCGTCGCAGATGGCGCCGGCGGCCATAAGGGCCAGGGCCAGGTGGTGGTTGTCCCAGGAGTGGACCAGGGTGGCCTTCAAACGGTTGTCGAAACTGCCGGTGACCACCATACAGTCCTTTTCTATGTGCAGCTCCGCCCCCAGCCGCGAGAATTCCGAAACGAACTTGGCGGCCAGGCCATGCCCCTTGTCGCGCAGCGCTTTGAGGCCGTAGATGCGGCTGGTGCCTTCGCTGCGCAGCGCCAGCAGGATTAGCGGCCCGAGCAGGTCGGGGCAGGAAGATATGTCGCACTCGAAGGCGACGGTTAGCGACCGGAAAGCCGAGTGGTACCCCACGTTGTCATCCAGAAACTCCATTTCTGGATCGGTGAAGCGCTCTATATCGGCCCCGGCAATGTCGAACACGTCCAGTATGAACGATTCGGCCTGATGGGAGTTGATGCGCATATGGTCCACCCCGCTTTCTCCCGCCACCACGCCCAGCGTGAGCCACAGCGCGGCGATGCTCCAATCGTTCTCTATCTCGATTCGGCTGGGGCGGTAGCCCGGTTGCGAACTGCTGCAGCGCAGCGTCACCAACTTGCCGTCCGCCGACACGTCCTCGTCGTATTTAACCCCCAGCCGTGAGGCTATATCGAGCGTCATTCTCACGTGCTGCAGGCAGCTCAACTCTCTTATTTTGAGCACCATATCTCCATCGTCCAGAAGCGGCAGGGCCATTATTAGGCCCGACACGAACTGCGCGCTGGCGGCGGAGGCGATGCTGTACACCCCGCCCTTCAGAGAGCCCGACACAAAGATGGGCACGCCGCCTCCCTCCTTCATAAAGTCTATCGACAGCCCGTGTTTGGTGAGTTCCGGGCAGCTGGTGGCAAAACGGCGGTGCTGTAAAGCTCCGGAGCCGATAATCAGCACCGGCTTGCGGCAAAGCGACACAAGCGGCACGCAGATGCGGCAGAGCAGCCCGCACTCCCCCACGTCCAGGATATTGTCCCGCAGCCGCAGCCCGGATGCCTTGATGTTCTGACGGCCGACTATGGATAGTTCCTTGGAGCGGGAGTTATAGTTGACGGTGGCCAGCATCTGCTCCGCCACCGACATCGCGGCCAGAATGTCGCCGCACAGCGTGATGTTTTCCAGCGTGGTTTCGCCCGAAGCCAGCGCCGCCGCGACAATGGCCCGCACCGCCATACTCTTGGCGCACGGGGGCATAACGTCGCCCCAGCAGTGGGTGTCGTCGTCGCCAAGAAAATCAAAGAAAAGCGGCTGTCCGGAGGCGGTGGGAAGGCGGCGGCGCGGCGCCACGTACATAAGCGGCGCCCCTTTGTAGAAGGAGTCGTAGCGCGACTGCTCCCCCTCGCGCCCCATTGCGAAAGCTATGAGCTGTTCCGGAGGAAAACGGTCGTAGAGCGCCAGCACGCGGGCGCACTCGGACGGGTGATGGGCGGTGGTGACAACTTTTACTATGTCGGCGCCAAGGCTGTAGCCCTTTTGCACCACTGCCGCCAAATCGTCGGTTGAGTCGGTGCCGAAAGCGTTATGATGGGACAGGATAACTTTACAGCCGTAGTTGAGGGCCAGATGCACCAGCCACGAAAGGGAGCTGCGGGGAAAATCCATATCGATGTCGATATAGTCCGCCCCGGCGATTATGGCTGTGGAGAGCATCCGCACGGCCATATCCACATCCGACGGCTCGGGATCATCGTCGTCCTCTCCAAGGTCCAGCGTGTCCACCTCGGAGGGGTCTTTCATACGGTATGTGGCCACCACGGAGCAGTCACCACGGTTTTCCATAAAGTAACGGAGGTCGTCCAGGTCAAAAATGAGATCGTCCAGGCGCAGCTCAACTGCGTGCGGACCAATGTCGGCCAATGCCCACGCGAGGCAATATTCGACATCCATCTGGCACAGCGAGTAGCATAGCTTGCCCATAGGAACTATTTTGCCTGCTGCCACTTGTCAATAACCTGATAAAGCTGTTTGTCGTAGCGCAGATTTACAATAGAAGAGGCTTTCTGGAAATAATACTTGACTGCTATGTCGCTCTCCAGAATGGGCTTAATTTCGTCTTTGGCCAGGCGCAGGGCGTCCGCCTTGGAAATGTTGAGCTTTGCGCGCAGGGCTACAATCTCGTCCTTGCAGGACTCCCAAAGGCCCTCGTATTTGGCTGCCTCCACCAACTTGTCCATCTCGGCGTCGCTGCCGCTGCGCCAATCAAAGGTCTGGTTCTCGCAGAAAGCAATGAAATCTTCGTAGTCGGCGTCCGTGAGGGTGAACTCGGCAGCCGGAGCAATGGACTCGTGCTCCAAGTAGTATTTGAGGGCATAATCGCCAAGAATATCGTTGTAGGCCAGCGAGATGGTCGGGCGGCTGTAGCGCTCCGCCTCCACCACGATGTCCGGGGTAATGCCGCCGCCGTCCTTCACGGTGCGGCCACCCGCGGTCTTGAATTCGTGCGTAAGGGAGTCGGGAATGGCACCCACGCTGCCGTCTTCGTTGCGGTGGCTGTAGTCGATGGCCTGCACGCAGCGGCCGCTGGGAGTGTAATATTTACCCGTGGTGACCTTGAGCGTGCCGTTGAACGAGGTCGGGCGCACCGACTGGATGAGGCCCTTGCCAAAGGAGCGGGTGCCGCCTATTGTGCCGCGGTCCAGATCCTGGAACGCGCCGGCCACGATTTCCGAAGCCGAGGCACTGCCGCTGTTAATCATCACCAGCACGGGGATTTGAGTGTCTATGGGGTCGGTCTGGGTGCGGTATTCTGCATTGGTGCCGTTGGCGCGCCCCTTGGAAGAAACCACCATAGTCCCCTTTGGCACAAACAGCGACAGCAGTTTTACCGCCTCGTCCATAAGGCCGCCGCCGTTGCCGCGCAGGTCAATTATGAGCCGCTGTGCCCCTTGCGCCTTGAGCGCCTGAACCACGTTGCGCAGTTCGGAACTCATCCCCTTGGTGAAACCGGTAATGGAGACATAACCGATATTGTCTTTGAGGATGCAGTAGTTTTCGATGTTGGAAAGATGGATGCGCTCGCGCTTGACGGTTATTTGTTCGCGGGCACCGGTGCGCCCCTTTACAACGTCGAACACTACCTTGCTGCCGGGCTGACCCTTCATTCGGTCGGAGCTCTGCTGGGAGGTTTCGCCGTACACGCTCTTGCCGTCTATGGCAACAATGCTGTCGCCGGGCTGCAGGCCCGCCTTGACCGCGGGGCTGTCGGGATAGGGCTCGGTTATTAGCACCGCGCCGCCGGGACGCTTTTTGATGAGCGAGCCCACACCGCCGTAGATGCCGGTGGTCATCATAGCCACATCGTCTTCATCCTCTTCCGGATAGTACACGGTGTAGGGGTCCAGCGACTCCAGCATAGCGTTTATGCCGGTGTTTATAAGCTTGTTGAACTGCACGCTGTCCACATAGTTGACAGCCAGAGTCTTGAGTATGGAGTTCTGGATGTCCAGCGATTTTGCCAAATCAAAATTGGCGCTCTGCGCCGATGCGGCCAGCGTAACCGCTGCAAAGGCGATTACTGCGAATATCTTTTTAATCATCTTTTAGTGCTTTTTACTTGGGCCTTCATCGGCAAAAATGATACCAATCAGGCCTTGCGGATATAATCTACAATCCACTCACCGACCTCCCTGGTACCGTACCGGGCGCCGCCCTCCACCTGAATTTCGGGCGTGCGGACGTTGGCATCCAGCGAAGCGGCCACCGCGCGGCGGATAAGGAATCCTTCCTCTTTGAGGTCGAAATACTCAAACAGCATAGCTGCGGAGAGTATTTGTGCCAGCGGATTGGCAATGTTGAGCCCCTTGGCCGCGGGCCAACTGCCGTGCACCGGCTCGAACACGGGAGTGTGTTCTCCGGTGGAGGCGCTGGGCAGAAGTCCCATACTGCCGGTGATGCAGCTGCCTTCGTCTGTCAGAATGTCACCGAAAGTGTTCTCGGTTACCATAACGTCGAAGAACTTGGGCTCCTGAATCATACGCATGGAGGCGTTGTCCACGTACATAAAATCGGTGGTGACATCGGGGTACTGCGGGGCCATTTCCTGGGCGACCTTGCGCCACAAGCGGCTGGATGCCAGCACGTTGGCCTTATCCACAACCGTCAGGTGGCGGTTCCGGCGGCGGGCATATTCGTAGCCCACGCGCAGGATGCGCTCTATCTCGCCGCGGGTGTAGTAGTTGGTGTCATAGGCCTTTTCGTCGTCCTGATATTTTTCGCCGAAATACATTCCGCCGGTGAGTTCGCGGATGCAGATGAAGTCGGCGCCGCGCACCAGTTCGTCTTTGAGAGGCGAGTTGTGCACCAGGCAGTCGAAGGTCTCTATAGGGCGTATATTGGCGTACAAGCCAAGTTTCTTGCGCATTGCCAGCAGACCCTGCTCCGGGCGTACCTTAGCTGTGGGGTTGTTGTCAAAACGGGGGTCGCCGACTGCAGAAAACAACACCGCGTCGGCCTCCATACAGGTTTGGAAGGTCTCTTCCGGGAAGGGGTCGCCCACTTTGTCTATGGCGTCTGCACCGCAAATGGCCTCCTTGAAGGAGACCTCGTGGCCGAACTTAGAGCACACGGCGCGCATCACCTCAACACCAACTTTGGAAATCTCCGGGCCGATACCGTCGCCGGGAAGAACAGCTATTTTGAGTTTCATTATTGTACGATTATGTTAAGCATTTTCATTGTCGCCTTTATGGCCGCCTCCACCTGGTCGGCGTCCAGGCCGCGGGTGTGCAGCGTGCGGCCGTTGTAGTCCCAGTCGATGCGGGTCTGCACCAGGGCGTCCGTGCGGCCGCCGGGAGGGATAGACACCGCGTAGTCGCTCAGCCACGGGAATTCCATCTTGAGATGGTCGCGGAATATGTGGCGCACGGCGCGCACAAAGGCGTCGTACTGGCCGTCTCCGGAGGCCTGCTCCTCATATACCTTGCCCTTGACCTCCAACTTAACAATGGCGGTGGGCTTGAGGCCGTAGGCTGTGCTCACCATATAGCTGAGCAGTTTGACGTTCTCCTGGGAAAGGTCGTGGCCCAGCACGTCACCCACTATGAACGGCAGGTCGTCCGGGGTCACGGTCTCCTTCTTGTCGCCGAGCTCGATTATACGGTCCGTGACGCGGCGGGTCTGCTCCGGAGTGAGATCCAGATGCATACTCTCCAGGTTCTTTAGTATGTTGGCCTTGCCGCTGGTCTTGCCCAGGGCGTATTCCCGCTTGCGGCCGAACCGCTCAGGGATAAGATTGTTGCAGTAGAGGTTGTTCTTTTTGTCGCCGTCTGCGTGGACGCCAGCTACTTGTGTAAAGACGTTGTCTCCCACAATGGGACGGTTGGCGGGAATCGGGGTGCAGGAGTAGCTGGAAACCATACGCGAAAGCTCGTGCAGACGGCTTTCATCTACACCTGTTTCCACTTCCGCCATATCGGCCAGCACCGCCTGGACGCTGGAAAGAGCCGCGTTGCCGGCGCGCTCGCCAAGGCCGTTCACGCAAGTGTGCACTCCGCTGCAGCCCGCCTCCACGGCCGCCAGGGTGTTGGCCACCGCCAGGTCATAGTCGTTATGGGCGTGGAAGTCGAAATGGACGCCGGGGAAACGGGCCACCATCCGGCCGACATATTCGGTGACCTGGGAAGGGCTCAGCACGCCCAGCGTGTCGGGCAGCATAAAGCGGCGCACGCCGCAGTCCTGCAGGCTTTCCACAAGATGGAAAACATATTCCGGAGAATTCTGGATACCGTTGCTCCAATCTTCCAGATAGATATTCACTTCAAGGCCGTTTGCGATGGCGGCGGCGATGGTTTCGCGAATTTCGGCAATGTGCTGCTCCGGGGTCTTGCCCAGTTGCTCGCGGCAATGCCGCTCGCTCCCCTTGGTGAGCAGGTTCATCACTTTGCCCCCGCAGCCGGCAATCCAGCTTGCGGAGGTATCGCCGTCTACGAACCCGAGCACTTCGATGCGCTCCAGGCAGCCGTTCTTGGCGGCCCAGGCGCATATTTCGCTCACCGACTCGCGCTCACCCTGGGACACGCGCGCCGAAGCCGCTTCGATGCGGTCTACGCGGGCGCTCTGCAGCAGGAAACGGGCAATGAGCAGCTTTTCGTGCGGCACAAAGTTAACGCCGTTGGTCTGCTCCCCGTCCCGGAGCGTTGTATCCATTATTTCTATGCGTCTCATAGTGCTTTATGCGTTTGCTTTTTCCCAGGCCTCTATCTTGTCTTTGCTCTCCAGCAGGAAATCGATGTCGTCCAGGCCGTTCATCAAGCAGTATTTCTTATAGCCGTTCAGGTCAAAATGTTCGCTGCGGCCGGTGGCCAGGTTGGTGACGGTCTGCGCCGGGACGTTTACCTCAACCTCGGTTTTCGGATTGGCCTCTATGCTGGCGAACAGCTCCGAGAGGAACTCTTCGCTAACCATTACCGGCAGCACAAAGTTGTTGAGCTCGTTGTTGCGGTGGATATCGGCAAAGAAACTGGATATAACCACGCGGAAACCATAGCCGGCGATGGCCCAGGCGGCGTGCTCGCGGCTGCTGCCGCTGCCGAAATTCTTGCCCGCCACCAATATGCAGCCGCTGTAGCGGGGGTCGTTCAGCACGAAACCGGGGTTCGGGGTGCCGTCCTTCTTATAGCGCCAATCGCAGAAAAGGTTGTCACCGAAAAACTTCTCGTCCCGGGTGGTCGCCTTCAAAAAGCGGGCGGGGATTATCTGGTCTGTGTCCACATTCTCCAGCGGAAGGGGGACGCAGGTGCTCTTGATTATGTCAAACTTCTGTTTCATAGCGGCTTACATTAAAGTTCTGGGGTCGGTTATTACGCCGGTCACGGCCGCCGCGGCAGCGGTGAGCGGGCTTGCGAGCACGGTGCGGGCGCCGGGGCCCTGCCGCCCCTCGAAATTGCGGTTTGAGGTGGATACCGACAGCTTGCCTGCGGGAATTTTGTCGTCGTTCATAGCCAGGCAGGCGCTGCAACCGGGCTGGCGTATCTCAAAGCCCGCCGCGGCCAGTATTTTGTCCAGCCCCTCCTCCTCTATCTGCTGCTTCACCATCCAGCTTCCCGGAACCAGCCAGCAAACCACCTCCGGGGCCTTTTTGCGCCCGGCGGCGATGGAGGCGAACGCCCGGAAATCTTCTATGCGGCCGTTGGTGCAACTGCCGCAGAATACGTAATCGACCTTCTTGCCCAGCAACTTGTCGCCGGCCTCGAAGCCCATATAGTTAAGCGAACGGGAGAACGACGCGCGGCCGCTTTCCGGCACGCTGTCCAGCGCCGGGATACTGTCGCAAATGCCCATACCCATACCAGGGTTAGTGCCGTATGTGACCATCGGATCTATATCCTCTGCCTGGAACACTATTTCACGGTCGAAGACAGCGTCATCACCGCTGGACAGGGTTTTCCAATATGCCACAGCCTTGTCCCAGTCGGCCCCCTGCGGTGCGAACTCGCGCCCTTTGAGATATTCAAAAGTGGTCTCGTCCGGGGCAATGAAACCGCCGCGGGCGCCCATCTCTATCGATAGGTTACAAAGTGTAAGCCGACCCTCCATACTGAGGTTGCGCACCACGCTGCCGGCATACTCCACAAAGTAGCCCGTAGCGCCGCTGGTGGTCATTTTGCTCATAATATAGAGCGCCACGTCCTTGGCGGTGACCCCTTTGCCCAGCTTACCCTCCACGCTGATGCGCATAGACTTGGGTTTTTGCTGCAAAATGCACTGCGAAGCCATCACCATCTCCACCTCGGAAGTTCCGATTC
>JAFZYD010000043.1 GCA_017616475.1 Bacteroidales bacterium | reverse complement strand
TGCCAGAGTGTTGATGGCCAGGGTCTTTGCCAAGCCCGGCACGCCTTCCAGCAGAATGTGGCCGTTTGCCAGCAAACCAATCAGCAAGTTCTCCACCAGCTGTTTCTGGCCCACGATTACCTTGCCCATCTCCATCTGCACCAAGTCTACAAACGCGCTCTCGCGTTGGATGCGTTCGTTCAGTTCTTTAATGTTTTCACTGTCCATATCAAAATGTTTTGTAAATTTGCTCTGTTGTATATCTGACAAAAATAACAATTATTTTCCCAATGCGGTTCTTTGTGTCGGTGTCATATAACGGAGAGCGCTACAGCGGCTGGCAGAGGCAGTCCAACGCGGTCACCGTCCAAGAAATTCTGGAAGATGCAATGTCCAAGGCAATGGGCTGTCAGATTGCTCTCACGGGGGCGGGCCGCACCGACGCCGGTGTCAGCGCCGCGGGCTATATCGCTCATTTTGACTATCCTTACTCGCTCAAAGAACCCGCATCCCTCTTGTACAAAATAAATGCCATCTTGCCCACTGACATTGTGGCAAATTTCTTTGCTGCAGCGGCCCCGGAGGCACACGCACGCTTTGACGCGACAAGCCGCAGCTACCGCTACAAGGTGCACACTTGCAAGGACCCGTTCGCGTGGCATTCGCACTACTGCAAGTTCCACCTGGACGTGGCGGAAATGAACCGGGCGGCGGAGATGTTGCTCGGGCGGCGCGACTTTTCCAGCTTCGAAAAGACGGGCGCCGACAACAAAACCTCCATCTGCAACGTAATGCACGCGCAGTGGACGGCGGTAGATTCGGACCATCTTGTGTTCGACATAACGGCAGACCGTTTCCTGAGGAATATGGTGCGGGCGATAGTCGGAACACTGCTCGATGTCGGGCGCGGCAAAATATTTGCAGACGATATTGCCGGACTGCTTGCGGCGTGCGACCGTTCCGCGGCGGGAATGTCGGTGCCCGGAGAGCCGCTGATGCTCTGCAACATCACATATCCGTACGAAATATTGCCGCTTACGGCCGATTTGACTTAATTTGCAAACAAAATAATAAACTATAAAAACAATGTTATTCCTTACCATTCTCCAAGCTTCAGAAGAATTGGCCACCACAGTTAACGAAGTGGCCGAAAGTTCTTCTTTCTCTCTTTTAGGTATGGCCAGCAAAGGCGGCTGGCTTATGATTGTACTGGTTATCCTCTCCATCGTGGCCGTTTATGTGTTCGCGGAGAGGCTGTATGCAATCAACCACGCGGCAAAGGTGGACAAGAACTTTACCAAGGACATCACCGACTATCTGCAGGACGGCAAAAAGAAGAGCGCCCTTGCGCTTTGCAAGAAGAGCGACACCCCGGTTGCACGTATGCTTGAAAAGGGCATCGAGCGTATGGGTCGCCCGCTGCACGACATTCAGGCTGCGGTAGAGAATGTCGGTAACCTGGAGGTCGCAAGGCTTGAGAAAGGTCTTCCGATATTGGCTTCCATAGCCGGCGGCGCCCCTATGATAGGCTTCCTGGGCACCGTTATCGGTATGGTGCAGGCCTTCTTCAATATGTCGCAGGCCGGCAACAATATCGACATCACCCTGCTCTCCGGCGGTATTTACACCGCAATGATCACCACCGTGGGCGGTCTTATCGTGGGTATTATAGCATATTTCTGCTACAACTACCTCACCAGCCGCGTGTCGGATGTGGTTTATAAGATGGAGAACAGCACCATCGAGTTTATGGACGCCCTCGAAAACGGCAGCATGGCTCCTGCCTCCGAAGGCACTTTCCTGGAGGTTGAATAATCTTTCGTCACAATGGCACTCAAAAGATCCTGTAAAATAGATTCAACGTTCTCGATGTCATCAATGACCGACATCGTGTTCCTGTTGCTCATCTTCTTTTTGGTGACGTCCACGCTCATCAACCCCAACGCGCTCAAGCTCCTGCTTCCCAAGAGCACGGGCCAGGTGTCGGCCAAGCCTATGGCGACCGTCTCCATAAAGCACTATCCCGCCCAGAACCGCTGCACCTACCACATAAACGGCGACGCGACTCCCGTGAAGTTCGACCAGATTGAGGCCGAGCTGCAGAACGTGCTCAGCGGCGAGGACGACCCTACTTTCAGCATCTATGCCGACGAAACCGTCCCCATCAAGGAGGTCGTGGCTGTGATGAACATCGCAAAACACAATCACTACAAGGTAATTATGGCCACTTCGCCGGAATAATCCGGCAAAGTGGGCCCCATATACAGGCGCTATGAGTTACTACGGATATGAATCGCGGGCGAGGTTTATCGGCACTATGTGCGCGATAGGCTTCTGCCTTGCGCTGTTCATATTCGGCTCGTACGCAAGCATTTCCGCCACCGCAAAGCATCAGGACACCGAAATTCTGATGCTGGATCCGGAGGAGATTCCCGAACCGGAACCGGAGCCCCAGAAGATTGAGGTTGCGGCGGGCGTTGAGCCGCGCACGGAGGAGCCCAGGCCCAAGGATCCGGTCAAACTGGTGCAGCGTTCCGAGGCACAGACGGTGGCAAAGCGTCCCAATGTGAGCCAGGAGAGCACCGTTGGCGACAAGGGCGACGTGGAGGTTCCCGAACCGCCGCGCGAGAAGGAGATTAACAAGCGCGCCTTGTTCACCTCCGCCCAGAACAGCGACAAGGACACCCTCGCCCAGCAAGTTGCCGAGAAGGTCTCCGAAAAGCTCACCGCCGGCCATACCTCCGGCAACACCACCACCGGCAATCCGGAGGGTCAGCCCTCCGCCCGGCTCGAAGGCCGCACAACCGTGGGCGCGCTGCCCGTGCCGTCGTTCACCCGCGGCGAAGGGGGTCGCGTCGTGGTTAAAATAGTCGTAAACCAGGACGGCAAGGTTATCAGCGCCATTCCCGGCGCCCCCGGCACCACCCTCAACGACAGCGAGCTCTGGGCCAGCGCCAAAAAGGCCGCCCTCGGTGCCCACTTCAACGTCTCCCGCACCGCCCCCGAAGCCCAGGAAGGCACCATCACCTATATCTTCAAGGTCAGATAGCTGACGCTTATCTCATCGTGATGCGGCCCCATCAGTCGCATCTTTCTCGCACATCCAATTATTATTTATCCATTGTTTCACTGCCGACGCCCGCCAAAATGGCCGAGGTCTACGCAGAACACCTTGACCCCGCCCGCCCCAAAAACACAACAACGTGGTATTCAAGATATTACAAAACAAAGGCGGACGAGATACCCCCACCTCGCAAGGGACCTCGTCCACCTGCTCTACATTTCCATTACCACTTCTGGGATTTGACTACTTGTTGTCGCCGTTTATGAGGTTGACGACTACTTTGACCATTATGTCCATTTCATCCATTTTACTCTCCGCAATCATCAGCGTCAGGGCGACAAGGGCATTGTCGGCGATGCGTTTGTGCCCGTCCTTCGAATAGAGGATACTGTTCTTGTCCATAAACCATAGGAACAGCGTCGCGGCGATGCGCTTATTGCCGTCGGAAAAGGAGTGATTTTTGACGACCAGATAGAGCAACATTGCAGCCTTTTCCTCTACTGATGGATACAGGTCGATGCCGTCCCACGTCTGATATATCTGCCCGATGGAACTCCTGAAGGATTCGTCCTTTTCGTGGCCGAAAAGGTCGCTGCCGCCAAACTTGTCCTTGAGGCTGTGGATTACTTCCATTGCATTGTCGTAGGTTGCGTGAAAAGACTCCGGTGTCGTTGCCTTGACAGGCAGCCGCTGGTAATCATAGTTATCGAGGGTATCCAGCGCGTAGGTATAGTCCTTGACGACATCGAAGATAGATTTAATCTGGTCATCAGCCGGGGTGTCAAGATAGCCCATAGTTCGGCCCATAACATCTACCAGGGCCTTCAGGTCTTCGTATTTTTGCTGGGCCAGGTCGTTCTTTATGGCGTAACCCTTGACCAGGTATTCTTTGAGGACGGAATTGGCCCATTTTCTAAATTGAATACCACGAGGGCTGTGAACCCGATACCCAACGCTGATAATAACATCAAGATCATAGAGTGTTGTCGGTCTGTACTTTGAAAGGGTATTATGCAAAAAATGCATATTACTCTCTTCTAGCTCCCCTTCGTTAAAGGCGTTCTTGATGTGCCTTGCAATAACGGATTGGTCTTTCTCAAAAAGAGTAGCCATCTGTGCCTGCGTGAGCCACACGGTCTCATTTTCGAGTTTGACATCGATGTTTGCCTTGCCGTCGGCAGTCTGGTAGAGGATAATCTCTCCTCCTGGCATGTTTTGATTGAATGTGTTTTCCATATCTTGTAATGTTTTAAAGGTGTACTCAACCGCTCCACGCACTATTTGCGCGGACTGTTGCGACCATATTTTCCCATTACAAGAAACGGAATCGGCGGTGTCGGCAGTGTCATAGAAGACACCAGAATACATTTATGGGCCCCCTGGTGCAGGGTATTTATGCGGT
>JAFZYD010000042.1 GCA_017616475.1 Bacteroidales bacterium | reverse complement strand
GCCGCAACGACTTTGGGTGGAGCAGCACCTTGACATTCGCCGTCAACCACAACAAGATTACCAATGTAGAAAACCCCGCACTCCAGGCATATCAGCGCTTCAGCAATCCCTACGTGGTCGGTTATCCTACCAGCGCCGTCTGGAGCTATCAGTTTGCAGGTATCAGCGATGCAGAGGATGCCAAAGGTCACACCCTGTGGTATGGCAAGGTCAACGAGGAGACCGGCGAACGTGCAGTAAGCACCTCCGTCGGAGGCTCGTCTGTAGATGTTTTGGAATTCGCCGGACAGACGGAACCCATCGTGATTGCCGGCCTGGACAACCGCTTCGTATGGAACGGCTTCAGCCTGAGCGTGCTTATGGCATACTACGGCGGCCACAAGATACGCGCATTGACAGAAGACGAGAAGATGGCCGACCACTATATGCGGGAATATGAGGCTTTGCCCGCCTATTGGCTGAACTCTTGGACACCCGAGAATCCGACTTCTTCTCCCGGTTTCGGCCGCTATTTTACCGGTTCTAAAGCAACGGAGACCCCGTATGCCAGCAATGCTGTGCGTAACGCCTCCTTCCTCAAGATCCGCAATATTGTGTTCGGATATGAAATGCCGGAGCGCTGGGCCCGTGCAATTAATGCGGACCGCATCAACCTCCAGTTCCAGATAGACAATCTCCCTCCCGTATGGACAGCTTTCCGTCCCGGCAAGGAGATGAGCTACTATTCAAAGAACGCCATTTTCGACCCCGAAACGGGCGGCATCCCTCTGAGGAGTTCTTATATCTTCGGTCTTCATATCAACTTCTAAGACAGTACCGTTATGAAAAAGATATTTACAATTATAACTGCTCTCCTTCTGCTGGCTTCCTGTGCCGAATTTACAGACATTAAGCCCAAGGGAATGAATATGCTCTCGACAGCAGATGAACTGGAACTGTTGTTGAATACCGAATTCAGAGATTTTAATTCTTCTGATTTTGGTATGTACCAGCTTCCAGGTGATCTTTTGATTGGTATTGTGGGCCCGGTTGCAAACCTTATTTCTTCTCCCACGCCCACAAGCTCATCCATTCTTGTAACCTGGGATGAAGGGAACGTCAAACGTTTGGCAGAAGCGACTGCTTTTGACGAAGATTACAGGAAGTTGTTCGAATTCGTGGGCAAGGTTGCCAATCCTATCCTGGCTTCGGTGGGTTTCGCTACAGGAGATGAAGCAAAGCTGAATCAAATCAAGGCAGAAGCGCTCTGCCTGCGTGCCTGGGCGGAATTCATTCTTGTTAACAAATATGCAAAGGGCTACAATCCCGCTACTGCAGAGAATGATCCCGGCATTGTTTATCTTATGGATGATTGGGATATCTCCATACCTCCTGAGAAATGGACTGTTAAGCAGGTTTATGACCAGATTGTGGCAGATTGCAATGCGGCTATAGAGTTGAACGCACTGCCCGCAAAGAACGTTAACCAGATGCGCTGGAGCAAGGCTTGCCCTTACGCCATCAAAGCGCTTGCTCTTATTGCGATGCAAGATTTTGACGGGGCTGAGGCTGCCGCCAAAGAGTCATTGAAGGTCAACGATGCTATCACGAATTATTGGGATCCTTCCAAGTCGATGGTGTTAACCGCGTATATGCCCCCGTTTAATACGTATGAGGTGTTCTACCGAGCTCCGTTCAGTTGCGAAGAAGATATTTTCTATACCCACGTAGAACCGCAGTTCAATCTGCTTCGTACACCCGAATTTGAATCACGTATCGAGGCGGGCCATGCGGCTATGGAAAGGGTTCCTTTGGATATTATGATGTTCAACGGGAACGCGATGATGGGTATGGGTATGAGTATGGTACAACTGCCATATCCTTGTGTTTTTGGTATGGGAACGAATCGCGGCGCCGGCTGGAACACTTTTGGCCTCAAGACCACCCATCAGTATCTGATAGTGGCGGAGTGCGAGATTTACAAGGGTAACTACGACACCGCTATGGAGTATCTGGACGCCATCCGCGCAAAGCGCATCGACCCGTCCATCTACGTCCCGCTCAAGGGCACCGTATCTTCCAAGGAAGACGCGATTGCCCATCTGAAGCAAACGGCTCTCGGCGAAAATGTCTTTTCTATTTACAACTTCATCGAGCGCAAGCGCTGGAACCAGCTGGCCGATATGAAGGAGACTCTCACCAAGACCTTCAACTTGATGAGCGGAGAATCCTACACCTTCACACTCTCTCCCGACTCCCCGCTATGGATATTCCCGTTCCCGATGAACGCAAGGGACAACAACCCCAACCTTACTCCTAACAGCTATAAAGAAGACGATGAAGCTGTACCGATTTCATAAAATACTATGGCTTTGTGCAGCCATCGCAGGCCTTTGCGCCTGCGGCGGCGGCCGGGGCTATGTGATTGAAGGCTATGCCGAAGGCGACGGATTCGCCGTGCTGCGCTGCTACGGCCCAGACGTAAAGGAAATCCGCGATACCGTGTCTCTGGCCGACGGCGGCTTCAAGTTTACCGGCAAGGTAGATGATGTCGTTATGGGCGAGGTGCTGGTATGCCCCGCGGAGGGCGAGCGCCAGCGCTATTCCCTCCTTCTGGAAAACAGCCGCCTGACTCTAAAGGACGGCAAGTTTACAGGCGGTCCCAACAACGATTTTATGATTGATATGAACGACGCTTTCGCGGCTGTGGATACTTCCGCGGCCAATTATCGGGAGCTTATGATGAAATCGTTGAACGATTGCTTCGCGGCCCATCCGGACGTGGAGGCGGCTGCCTTTATGTACTACGTGTTCAACCGCGAGACTCCTCTTGAAGAATACGAGGCCGGCTTTGCCAAGTTCACGGAGCGGGTGCAGAACAGTCTGCTGGGCAAGAACGCCCGGGAGGAGATTGCCGCCCGCAAGGCTACCGCATCCGGCACAGCTGCGCCGTTGTTCACCTTGAACAATCTTGATGGCGCTGCTGTTTCGCTTGAGTCGCTGCGCGGACAGTACGTGCTGTTGGATTTCTGGGCTTCGTGGTGCAAGCCGTGCCGCGCAAGTATGCCCGGTTTGAAGGAGTTGTACGCACAGTACCACGACAAGGGTTTCGAGATTCTGGGCGTCTCTACCGACACCGATGCCGAGGCTTGGAAGGCGGCCGTGGCCACCGACGGCACTCCGTGGATTCACGTTATGGACGATGCAGCCGAGAATGTGGCTAAGACCTACGGCGTCCACTCAATCCCGTCATTCTTCCTCATCGGTCCTGACGGGAATATGATTGGCAAGGTAGACCACGACGCCCTCGGCGAAAAGCTTGCAGAGTTGTTCGGGGAGTAGTTCCGGCTAATCGAACGCCAAAGAGGAATAGCGGCGCAGATAGATGTTGTCTATCGTGCCGCTTCCTTTTTTTGTGACAATGAAGCGGACAATTTCGGCGACTTCTTCCGGCTGCAGCAATTCCTCCGGCTTTATGTCGGGGCGCATCTGTTTCACCATTTCGGTGGCCACGCCGCCGGGCGAAATAAGGTGCACTCGTATGCCGAAAGGCTGCACCTCCTTGGCGAGCACCTTGGTGAAGCCGGTCAGGGCGTGCTTGCTGGAAGAATAGGCCGACTGATTAATGTATCCCTTGAAGCCGACCACCGATGCGATGTTTATGATTATGGGCTTCTTCGAAGCCTTAAGATAGGGCAGCGCGGCCTTGCAAAGGAAGAACGGCGCCTTGGCGTTCACCGCAAAAATGGCGTCCCACTGAGCGGGAGTCACCTCGGTGAAACTCCCGGCCTGCGACAGCCCGGCGCAATTCACCAGCAGGTCCACCCCGCCGAAGGTCTCGACCGCCTCCTTAACGATGCGTTCGTACGACTCCTCGCAGGCAAGGTCGGCCACAATCGGCTGGACACGCCGCTCCGGATTCGCTTCGCGGATAAGCGCTGCCGCGCTGCTCCCGGAATCTTCCGGAGATGCCTTCGCTGAATCGTTTCCAGAGGATGCGGCGGCAGTTACTGCGGTTTCCCTCAGAGCTTTCGCCGCTTGCGCGAGTGTCTCGGCGTCGCGCCCTACCAGCGCCAGGTTATATCCGACATCCGCCAGCTCTTTTGCTATCGCCAGTCCGATTCCCCTCGACGCTCCCGTCACAATCGCCGTCATATTCTTCATATCTGCCATATTCATAAACATTCGTTCCACAAAGATAGCAAGATTGTCGAATCTGCCGCCGCAGCGAAGCGGCGCCGTGGTGGGAAAATAAAAAACGGGAGCGTTTTCAACGCCCCCGAAATCGGCAGTAGCGGGACCCAGGATTGAACTGGGGACCTCATGATTATGAATCATGCGCTCTAACCAGCTGAGCTATCCCGCCAAATTGGACTGCAAAGGTAAACGAAAAATCGGATACGCCAAAAATTTATTCGCGTATCACTTTGACCTCGCCGCCGAGCCCTATTTTGATTATTTGCGACGACAGCCCGGTGCTGCCCTCTTCCAGCGACGGCTCCACTATATGCTCCACTCCGTCCAGTATGGCGGCGTTGATTTCTGCGAAGCAGGCGGGCGTCTCCTCTCCGGAAATGTTGGCGGATGTAGACACGACCGGCTTCCCGAAGCGACGTATCATCTCCACGCAGAACTCGTTCTGCGGGATGCGGATGGCCACGCTGCCGTCTTCCGCAATAACGCGCGGCGACAGCCCGACTCCCTCCGGATAGATAATGGTCATAGGCCTGTCGTTTATTTCCAGCAGCTCCAGCGCCATAGGCGGTATCTGGCGCACGTAGCGCGCCAGCATATCGGCGTCGCTCACCAGCACGATAACCGACTTGGAGTCGTTGCGCTGCTTGAGGTCGAAAATGCGCTGCACCGCGTCGTCGCGGGTGGCGTCGCACCCAAGGCCCCAGACGGTGTCGGTCGGGTATAGGATTATGTCGCCGGCCTTGAGCGCCTTGGCGGCTGCGTCCACTTCGTATTTAAGGTCTTCGTTCATATCGTCAGAAATAAATCAATGTTGTCACTGGATAATGGTCCGAATAAGGGACGCGGATGGCGTGGGTGCGGTCGCAGGAGACATTCTCCGGCACCAGTATATAGTCGATGCGGAGCAGGGGCCAGAGCACCGAATAGGTGGCGGAAAAGCCGCTGCCGCCGTCCACAAAACTGTCTTTGTGGCCAGCCGCCAGCCGGTGGTAGGTATACGACATAGGGGTGTCGTTGAAATCGCCGCACACCATAGATGGGATGGTGCAGGCGGCAATATGGTCGTGCATAACGCCTACCTGTTCGCTGCGCTGCATATTGGAGCGGGCCAGATGCTCGTGCACCGTCTTGACCTCGTCGGTAAAATGCCCCTTCTGTGCCAGCCGCTTCACTACGTTAGTGAAGGTGAGGCCGTTGCTCTGCAGGTGGCAGTTGTACACCCGCACCTTTGTGTCGTTTATGCGCACGTCGCTCCAAATGGCCAGGTTGGCGCTCTTGGTAAAGGTGATGGTGCCGCTCTCTACAATAGGATAGCGGCTGAAGGTGATGTTGCCGTAGTAGGCCTTCTCGTGGAAGAAGAACTTGGAATGATAGGGGAGGAATTTCATCAACTGCCGCACTCTGGCCGAATCGGAGATGTTGAACTCCTGCAGGCACAGGATGTCGGGCTTTTCGCGGGCCGCGAACTCGCACACCTTGCTTAGCGCCTGGGCGTCGTTCATTCCCTTTGAAGCGGAGCGGAACCGCCCCACGTTATATGTCATCACCTTGACCTCGTCGCCCGCAACGCTCTTCTCCTCCCCGCCGAACTTGACAAACATATCGGCGAAAAACAGCGTAGGCAGCAGCGCCACTAGGCTGATGACCAAGTATTTGCGCATTTTTATGAGCCCCACCAGCAGCAGCGCAGCGTTCAAGAAAAAGATGGGGACAAAGTACAGCCCGAAGAAATACGGCAGCGCCATAAACGCCGGGTCTATGAATATGGAAAGATAGGAGATGCACAGCGCCACGGCACTAATAATCACTATCACCCGGAAAATAATCTGCCCGACTGAGAGGCCTCTCTCCGTCTGCTTCTTGTACCAAGTCTTGTTGCGCTTGGGCTTGTTTTCCTTGGGATAGTGAATCTTGGCCATACTAATCGCTGTACATTTTACCCCGCTTCTTCCAATATAAAATGAGCGCCAGGCCGAATATCATACCGCCCAGATGGGCAAAATGGGCGATGTTGCCCCCCATCCCGGTCAAGCCCGTTACAAGCTCGATGGCGCCGAAAATAATTACGAACCATTTGGCGGTGAGGCGCACGGGCGGGAAAAGGAGCTGCAGCTCCGTGTTGGGCCAGAGCATACCGAAGCCCAGCAGCACGCCGTAGATTGCGCCCGAGGCGCCTACGGTGGGAGTCATCATAGCCGCCTGGGCCTTGGCGGCGTTACCGATGGCCATAAAATGATCTATCTGCCAGTGCAGCACCAGGTTGTGGCAAAGCGCCGCGCCCAGCCCCGTCACAAAATAATACAACAGGAACTTCTTGCTGCCCCACGCCCGCTCCAGCGGAGTGCCGAATATGAGCAGCGTGTACATATTGAAGAACAGGTGCCAGAAGCCCCCGTGCATAAACATATGCGTGAGCAGCTGATAATGCTTGTAAAGATGCGACTCGAACGGGAACAGGGCGAACAACTCGTACATCTTGTCCCCGGTCAATGTGGTGAAAATCAACACGATGGTGTTGATGATAATTAGATTCCTCGTTACCGGCGGTATTGAACTTACGAAACCGCGCCACCCGTAGCCATTCATATTCTCTTCTCCAGTTCTTCGTTAGAAATAATTGCAATGCACCGAGTTGCAAGGTCTGTGCCGTGGGTTGCCCGCAGAATCAAGGTCTCATTTGCTATCATCTGCGCTTGAAGGGCGTTGAGGTTGTGGTTCAGCTTTTTGGCCGCTGCAGCCGCCAGCGTGGCGGCGTAAGATTGCACGCTGTCACCCGTCAGTTCCTTGTCCAGTGAGACTGCCAAATTGTCCATAACCTCTTTGAGCGCATCTTCGTCTGCAGGGAAGCCGTCGGGCACCGCGTACACAATAATGGTGTTGTCGCCAAAGTCGCGGATGTCGAACCCGAGCTGCGAAATGCGGTCTATGTTCTCCAAAACGATGGAGTAGATGTCGCGCCGCAGCGCCACCTGCTGGGGGTAGAGGGACCGCTGCGAAATGAACCGCTCCTGACTCAGGAACTGGAAATACTTGTGGTAGAGTATCGCCTCCTGCGCCTTTTTGATGTTTATTACTGCCAGCCCTTCGCGAACCGGGGCCAGAATTAGGCCGTTGCTTGTCACCAGCACGCTGCTGCCCGGGTTTTCGTCGTCTGCCAGGCGTGGTCCGTAAAGGTCGGAGGGGGTGGTGCTGCGGCCGTCGCCGGCGTCTTCGCCCTCGCCGCCGAGTTGGGGGAAGAGGGGGGAGTAGTCCATCCTGGGCGGGCGCATATAACCGCCGGAGCCGCCGGAATAGCCGGAGCCTTGGTAGCTGCCGCCCCCGCCGGAGCCGGGGCCGTCGCCGCCCACCGGAGTCCCCATAACCGGGAAATCCAGCACCTCGCCGCTCTCGAAATCGATGCCCGGGCCAAACGCGCCGCGCCCGAGGGCCTCCTTGACGCTGGCTGTAAGTATCTCAAATATAATGTGTTCCTCGGTAAACTTCACCTCGGTTTTTTGCGGGTGGATGTTCACGTCCACTTCGGTGGGGTCGCACTCCAGAAAAATGAAATACGACGGGATATAGCCTTCGCGCACCAGGTTGTCGTATGGCTTGCACACCGCCTTATGCAGGAAGGGGCTGCGGAAATACCGCCCGTTTATAAAGAAAAACTGGTTGCCGGGGGTCTTGCGGGCCTCCAGCGGACTGCCAATGAATCCCGATATCTTTATTATGTCGGTGTCGTTCTTTATGTCTACCAGCGCCTCCGCCATCTCGCGGCCGCAAAGGTCGTTTATGCGCTGCTTGAGACCCGCTGCGGGGCGTATGTTGTAGATGTCTTTGCCGTTGTGTTTCAGACAGAAAGCCTTGTCGCAGTGGGAGAGGGCCACCCGCAGGAACTCCTGCTCTATGTGGCGCATTTCCGCGGCGTCGCTCTTTAAAAACTTGCGGCGCGCAGGTACATTGTAGAACAAATTGGCCACGGCAATGTTGCAGCCGCGCGGCGCTGCAACCGGCTTGGAAGAGAGAATTCTGGAGTCGGCGGCCTCAATCTGAACGCCGGTCACGTCTTCTTCCCGGCGGGTTTTGAGGGTGACCTGGGCCACCGCAGCAATGGAAGCAAGCGCTTCGCCGCGGAAGCCGTAGGTGAGAATCTTTTCCAGATCCTCAGCCTTGGCAATCTTGCTGGTGGCGTGGCGCTCGAAGCACAGCGCGGCGTCCTCAGGGCTCATTCCGCAGCCGTCGTCAATCACCTGAATGAGGGTTCTCCCGGCGTCCAGAATGCTCACGGACACGGTGGCGCTGCCGGCGTCGATGCTGTTTTCCATCAACTCCTTGACCACGGAAGCGGGGCGTCCCACCACCTCGCCGGCGGCAATAAGGTTGGCTATGTTGCTGGGGAGAACCTTTATCATAACCCTATCCTCTGAACAACTCCACGAGCCCCTGGCTCAGGTAATATGCCACCAAAATGGCAGCGATTATGGTGATGCAGACAATTATGGTGCGTATGGGGCTGCGGCGCTTCTCTTCGCTCAGGCGGTCTGCAGTGCCCTTGCGATATGCGCTGCGGATATACTGGCCGGGGATGTAGGTGGCTCCGCTGGCGTGCTTGACGGGCTCGGCGGTGGCGTCGATAACCTCCCGCACCTCGCCCGGTGCGGCCACATCCTTGAGGTCCTGCGCAGCCTGCTGAACGGTGGCCTTTTCGTCGCCGGGATATTCCTTCCCATACTTGGCATAAAGCTCTTTGAGCCGCTCCTTGCGCTCGTCGTAATAGCGTGGCTGATAGTTGAATACCCTATGCTTGGGTCTGGGGAAGAATGTGATTGCCATAGTTGCTTTGTTTATCCAAGCAAAGATAGTAAATTTGCCAATATGAAATGTGACTTTCGTATAGGAAACGGCTATGATGTTCACCGCCTCGAAGCCGGGCGCACCTTGACGCTGGGCGGCATTGCTATACCCCACACAAAAGGGTGCGTGGCGCACTCCGACGGCGACGTGATAATCCACGCGCTGTGCGATGCGCTGCTGGGCGCGCTGGCTCTGGGTGACATTGGCCGTCATTTCCCCGATACCAGCGCGGAATTTGCCGGCATTGACAGCAAGATACTGCTGCGCCGCACCTGCGATATGGTACAGGAGAACGGCTACGAGCTTGTCAATGCCGACATCACTCTGCTGCTGCAGGCCCCCAAGATTGCCCCGTATGTAGAGCAGATGCGCACCACACTGGCCTCAGTGATGGGTGTCGCAGTAGATGCAGTGTCGGTAAAGGCCACCACCGGAGAGCGGATGGGTTTCGTGGGGCGCGAAGAAGGGGTGGAGGCATACGCCGCCGTGCTCCTTTGCAAAGCTTAGTTTTCCTCTGATTTTTCTGACTCGGCGTACCTCAGGCCCACGGTGTCCTGGGCTTCGGCGCTGTGCTCCGGCTCGGCTTCGCCGGAGAACTTGTTCTCCACGTCGGTGCGCATAATAACGGGCTGGGGCTCGTCGTCGCCGCCGTCCTCATCGTCCTCATCGTCGTCGTCCGGCAGTTCAATCTGGCGGTAGCGCTTCTGGCGGCGCTCCCAGCGTTCGCGGGCGTACTGCTGCATATCGGTTACCTCGTCCATCTCGTCAATTATTTCCAAGCCGAAGATGGTCTCGATAATGTCCTCCAGCGTTATTATGCCGGTAAAGCAGCCGTATTCGTCAATTATGAGGCCTATCTGCTCCTTGTTCTTGAGCAGCTGCTCCCAAATATCGCTTATCGCAATCTCCTCGTTAAAGAGGGTGATGTCGCGCTTGATGTCGCCCAGACGCACTTTGAACCGGTCGTTGGCCAGCATCTCCAGTGCCTCGGTGCGCAGCACGTAGCCGGTGATGTATTCCGGGCTGTCGGCATACACCGGGATGCGGGAGTGGTGGTTGAAAGCGGGGTCCTTGTAAAACTGCGCCAGAGTCATCTTTTCCGGGGCTATGGCCGCCACCACGCGGGGAGTCATAACGTCGAACGCCTTGATATTGTCCAGCTTTATGATGTTCTGGATAATCTTGTTCTCGTTCTTCTCGAACACACCCTCCTCCTCGCCAATGTTGGCCATTGCGGATACCTCCTCGCGGCTCACCGTCTGTTCATCTTCGTCGCTGCCTACCAGGCGGGTAATCCACTCCGCAATGAGCACGAGCGGGTAGGTGATAACAATAAGCGCGCTTATCATAGCCGCCGTAAAGCCGGTCAAATGGCGCCAGTAGGTGGCTCCGATGGTCTTGGGGATAATCTCTGCCAGCACCAGAATCATCACCGTCATAACTGCCGACACGACGCCCACGGCGGTGCTGCCCCACAATTTGGCGGCTATACCGCCTATTATTGCGGCGCCCATAGTGTTGGCTATGGTGTTGAGCACCAAAATCGAGGCCAGCGGCCGGTCTATGTCGGTCTTGTACTGCTTGAGCAGTTTGGCCCCCTTGCTGCCCTCCTCCTCGCGCATACTCAGATACGAGATAGGGGTGGACATAAGCGTCGCCTCCAGCACGGAGCACAAGAACGACAGCAGAATGGTGATGAGTATAGTGAGGATAAAGAGCGTCATTCGGGTTCCTTTTTATTCAAGAGTCCATTCGCTCCCTTCCTTGGTGTCCTTGATGCGGATGCCCAGCCGCCCCAGTTGGTCGCGGATAGCGTCGCACTTGGCCCAATCTTTCTGTTCACGTGCCGCCTGACGCTCCTTGAGGATTATTTCCATAAGGCCGCCGATGGTGTCGGCGCTCGCGCCGCCCGCCTGCTCGTCTGCCAGGCCCAGGATGCCCTGCAGCACGTCGGTGAAGATCTTCTTGAGAAGCACCTTGTCCGCAACATTAATCTGCAGCGATTTTTCCTTTGCACGGTTTATAATGTTCACTGCCTCGAACATATGGGCCAGGGCTACGGGGGTGTTGAGGTCGTCGCAGAGGGCATCGTAGATATCCTCATACATTTTGGCGATGCCGGCTTCCTTGGCTGCTTCCGCGGGGGCGATGGCCTCCAGGTCGCGGGCGGCCTGGAAGAGCTTCTTGAGACCCTTCTCGGCTGCCTGCAGCGCCTCGTTGCTGAAATCCAGTGTGCTGCGGTAGTGCGCCTGCAGAATAAAGAAACGTATCGTCATAGGGCTGTATGCCTTCTGCAGCAAGGGGTGCTTGCCGGAAAAGAGCTCGTCCAGCGTAATGAAGTTGCCGTACGACTTGCCCATCTTCTTGCCGTTGATGGTGATCATATTGTTGTGCATCCAATAATGAACGCCACCCTTGCCGCGGGCCGCGGTGTTCTGTGCCAGCTCGCATTCGTGATGGGGGAACAGAAGGTCCATACCGCCGCCGTGTATGTCGAACTCTTCGCCCAGGTACTTGGCGCTCATTGCAGAGCACTCCAGGTGCCAGCCGGGGAAGCCTTCGCTCCAGGGAGAGGGCCAGTGCATAATATGCTCGGGGGCCGCCTTCTTCCAAAGGGCGAAATCGTACGGGGCGTGCTTGTCGCTCTGGCCGTCAAGTTCGCGGGTGTTGGAAATCATTTCGTCCAGCGTGCGGCCGGAAAGAACTCCGTAGCGGTGGTCCTTGTTATATTTTGCCACGTCGAAATAGACGCTGCCGTTGCTTTCATAGGCATAACCGTTGTCCAGAATCTGCTTCACCAGGTTGATCTGCTCGATAATGTGTCCCGATGCACGAGGCTCGATGGAGGGGGGATTGACGCCCAGCTTTTTCATAGCCTCCTCGTAGCGTATGGTGTAATACTGCACCACCTCCATAGGTTCCAGCTGCTCAAGACGGGCCTTCTTGGCAATCTTGTCCTCCCCCTCATCGGCATCGTTCTCGAGGTGTCCCACATCGGTTATATTTCTCACATAGCGCACTTTAAGCCCGAGGCTGCGCATCAGCCTTACCAGTGTATCGTAGGTAATGCCGGGACGGGCGTGTCCAAGATGTGCGTCGCCATAAACTGTCGGTCCACAGACATAAATGCCCACGTGCCCCTCGTGAATGGGTTTGAACAATTCTTTTTGCCGTGACGCGGTGTTGTACAGAAAAATGGCTCTTGACATAATTTGCGCTTGCATATTTTGGTATGAAGTGCAAATTTACTGGTTTTTGCGCAAATGTGCAAAAAGCCTGTACCGCTATCGATAACCGACCGGAGCACCCGGCGCCATAGGGCGTTCTTCCTCCTCCTTGCAAATGTCCAGATGGTTGGCCGTGATCTCGGAAAAGTATTTGTCCTCGCCGTCCATCCCCTTGTACTTGCTGTTGCGAATCCTGCCGTAGATGTGCACCAGCATACCCTTCTTGATACTGTCAAAAGCGGGTGTGTTGCGCCCCTGCCAAAGCGCTACGTTGTGCCAGGTGGTTTCCTCGTGCAGGCCGCCGTTGCGGTCCTTGAACTGTTCGTTTGTTGCCACCGGGAACCTTGCGTTGCGCGTGCTCCCTGCAATTGAAATTCTCGGGTCCGCCCCGACTCTGCCTAAAATTTCCACCCGGTTGATTGTCGTCCTTTCCATAATGATAGATTTAATAAATGAATAAAAATGGCTTACGCTTGTGCCGGCAAAGAAAGGGCGGCGGCCGCCCGGCAGCAATAAGTGAGACGGTTATAAACGTTTATAATCGTTTAACGGACGGTTTCCGTTTTTAAAAACAGAAATAAATGGAGCAAAATCCGGAAAATTCTCCCCACCGGGCGCAAGCTCTCGCTATATTTGGCTTCCAAGAACTATAATGGTTATGGAAAGATTTTGCAGGGAATGCGGCGCGCCGCTATCCGGCCGCAGCGACAAACAGTTCTGCTGCGGCGAGTGCCGCACATCGTATCACAACCGGAACTATGACAAAGAAAAGAAGGGGACGGCCGGCGTCAACCGCATTTTGAAAGCCAACCGCCGGCTGCTGGAGGCGGTGTATGCGGCCGGACTGCGGCGCATCAGCCTCAAAGACAAACGGCTGCGGGGCTACGACGAACGCTATTTCACCTCTGTGGAGCACCGTCCGCTGCGCCGCACACGCTACTACTGCTACGAATTCAGCTTCCAAATACGCGGAGGCTGCATTTGCGCCCTTGCAAAACACTAATGCTAAGGAAGATATAATTCTTTTTGTACATTTGCCGTATAAACAAATACGAGCTATGCGCAAATTCACACTGGCAATACTAACAATCACCACAATCGCAATGACAGTTTCTTGCAACACAAGCAAAACCAACCCCTTGCTGGAAGCATCGCAGCACCCCTACGGAGCCCCCGCTTTTGACAAAATCGAGATCAAACATTATCTCCCCGCATTCGAGGCGGCCATAGCGCAGGCCAGGGAGGAGATAGATGCAATATGCGCCAATCCCGAGGCCCCTACTTTCGAGAATACGCTGGAGGCTATGGCAAACAGCGGAGAAGCTCTGAGCAAAGTGGGCGGCATATTCTTTAATATGATGGAGGCCTGCAGCAACGACGAGATGGAAGAAATTGCGGAGAAGGTATCTCCCAAAATCACCGAATACAGCACCTACGTCCAGCTCAACCGCGACCTGTTCGCAAGAATCAAGGCTGTCTACGATGCCAAGGATACGCTGAATCTCAACCCGGAGCAGAGCCGTTTGCTGGAGGAGACATACAAGGAGTTTGTGCGCAACGGCGCCAACCTGCCGGAGGAGTCCCGCGAAGCTTATGCTGCAGCCCAGCAGGAGCTGGAACTCACCAAATTGAACTTTGGCAAGAACGCTCTCGCTGCTACAAACGCTTTCACGCTGCACATCACCGACCCGGCCGATATGGAGGGCATCCCCGAATTTGCGGCGGGCGCAGCTAAGGAAGAGGCCGAGGCCCGCAACCTGGACGGCTGGCTGTTCACCCTCCAGGGCCCCAGCTACAGCGCTTTTTTGAGCTACAGCGGCAACCGCGCCCAGCGGGAGCTTATGTGGCGCGCATATAACACCCGCGCTCTGGGTGGCGACAACGACAACAGCGACAATATCCGCAAGATAGTTGCCGGAAGGGAGAATATCGCCCGGCTTCTGGACTACAAGTCCTATGCAACCTACGCGCTGGAAGACCGTATGGCCAAGAGCCCCGAAACGGTGAACGCCTTCCTGGCAGATCTTATGACCAAGGTTCGTCCCTTCGCCCTCAGGGATGTACAGGAAATTCAAGAATATGCCGCTTCAAACGGTTTCGAAGGGGAATTGATGCCCTGGGACTTCTCTTACTGGAGCCGCCGCCTTCGCGAAGAGCGCTATTCCTTCACCACGGAGCAGCTCAAGCCCTATTTTGAACTCGGCAAGGTGCGCGCAGCGGTGTTCGGCCTGGCCAACACTCTCTACGGCATTACATTGAACCGCCGCAACGACATCCCGGGCTATCACCCGGAGGTCGAGGTGTACGAAGTTATGGACGGCGACCGCTTTATGGGTCTGCTTTATATGGATTTTTACCCACGCGCAAGCAAGCGCGCCGGCGCCTGGATGACCAATTTCCGCGAGCAGAGCATCCGGAACGGGGAGGAGAGGCGCCCCTTTGTATCTTTGGTTACCAATTTTACCAAACCTGTTGGAGACACCCCGTCGCTTCTCACTTTCGACGAGGTTACAACCTTGCTGCACGAGTTCGGCCACTGCCTCCATTCGCTCCTTTCGGAGGGTACCTACGAGAGCCTGACGGGCACCAATGTGGCCCGCGACTTCGTGGAGCTTCCGTCGCAGATTATGGAGAATTGGGCCTACGAGAGCGAGTTCCTCGAGTCTTTCGCAAAGCACTATCAGACAGGGGAGGTAATTCCCCGCGAATTCATAGACAAAATAATAGCTGCAAAGAACTACAACGCCGGTTACGCTTTTGTGCGCCAGTTGCAGTTCGGCCTGCTGGATATGGCCTGGCACGGCGGACTGCCCATCCCGGAAGGGAGCGTGGCAGACTATGAGGCATCGATTCTCCGCCCCACGGCTGTGGTGCCGGTTATAGATTCCACCTCAATGTCTACCTCCTTCACCCACATTTTCAACGGCGGCTATTCGGCCGGCTATTACTCCTACAAGTGGGCCGAGGTGCTCTCTGCGGACGCATTCGCCTTCTTCAAGGAGACGGGCATCTTCAACAAAGAAACAGCCGCATCGTTCCGCAAGGAGCTGCTTTCGCGCGGCGATATGGAAGATGCCGACGTGCTCTACCGCAACTGGCGCGGCCGTGACGCCCGTCCCGAAGCGCTGCTGGAGGACCAGGGTCTGGTCGCCGCAAAATAGCCCGGCTTACCTCAGCCAGAGAGAAGGATTCTGTTTTTGGTTGCCCTTCCAGATTTGGAAGTGCAGTTGGGAGGTGTCGTCGTCGGCAGCCTCCAGCGTGCCCAGAAGGTCTCCGGCGGCCACTTTCTGCCCCGATTTGACACTGGCCTTGGCCAGCTTGCAATAGAAGGTGAAATAGTCGCCGTGCTGCACCAGTACGCAGTGGCTGTAGCCCGGCATAATCATTATCTGCTTGACTACCCCCTCGAACACGCAGCGGACCTCGCTCCCTTTCTTGGCGGTGATGGTCACGCCGTTGTTGGCGGGCAGGGAGATGTTCTTGTACACGGGGTGCGTCTGCACGCCGAATTTCTCCGTAACGACGCCTTTCACGGGCCAGGGAAGCTTGCCCTTGTTCTGCTCGAACTTGCCCGACACGGTGTAGTCTATAGCCTTGTCTTTCTTGGCTACCTCCTTGCTCAGGATGCGCTGAATCTCTTTGTTGAGCTTGTCCACCTCCTTGCGTTTGCGGTCCAGCTCCGCCTTGTATTTTTTCTTGTCCTTGGCAAGGGTGTTAACTATGCTCTGCGCCTTTTTCTCTTCGCTCACCAGGGTCGTGTACTCCTTTTCCCGCTCCTTCTTGAGGGCGTTGGCCTCGTTGTACATTCCGGTGAGGGCGGCCTTTTCTTCTGCAAGGCGGTCTTTGGCCGCAATAATCTCCTTTGCGTCGGCGTTCATTGTGGCGGAGAGGTTCCGCAGATATGAGAAGCGGCGGTAGCCCTGGCCCGGGTTCTGGCTGGAGAGCAGGTACATAAACCACACCCGGTTGTCGCGGTTCTTGTAGGTGTTGTACACCAGGTTGGAGTAGTAGCGCTCCATTGTGTCTATCTGGGCCTGCAGCGCGCTTATTTCCAAATCTTTCTGATAAATCTGCCCCTTGATGTCCTTTATGGCTTTGTCCGATTCGGCCACCAGTTTTTTGCGGCTGGCGCTCTTTTGCTGCAGCAGAACCAGCTGATTGTAAGACTCTTTGTGTTTGGTGGAGGCCGCCTTGAGTTCCTTGTCTATGAACTGGATTTCTTCTTTGAGGCGGGCTATGGATGCGTTCTGGCGGGAGACATCCTGCGCTTGCAGCCCCTGCGCCAGAAGCAGCGCGGCCGCAATTGCAAGAGCCGTTTTACGCATCAGTTTCATTCTCCCAACCCTTTGGCTTGTTGCTGATAAATGTTGGCCAGGTCGTTCTCCCCGAGCGCGCGCAGCACGGTGGCGTAGTGGCGCAGCATAACCCCGCTCTCCTTGCCGCCGTGAATCATTGCGTGCTTGAAGTGCGCCTTGGCCTCCAAATCCTGCCCCATAAGGTGCAGAATCCACGCGTAGGTGTCCAGATAGGTGGCGTTGTCGGGCTCCTTCTCAATGGTCTTGCGGCTCATCGCCAGGGCCTTTTTCAACTCTTTGGGCACCTTTGCTACCGGAGTGGGATATTTCTCGCTTATGTAATATGCGTAATTGTTGAGCACCGGCGATGAATTGGGGTCAATCTTTAGCGCTTTTTCGTAATATGAAAAGGCGGTCTTCTGGTCCCCCTTGAGGTGGTAAAGGTCGCCAAGGGAACTGTAGCAGGCCAGCTGTGTGCCGTTGTCCTTTTTTATCTGGCCCTGTTTTAGCGCGGCCAGATAATCTTCTAATGCGCTGTCCAGTTCGCCAAGTTGCCAGAAGCACATACCGCGCAGCTGCAGCAGGTCAACGTCGTTCGGGAAGCGCTGCAGGGCCACTGTGGCGCTGCCGGTCGCTCCGGCATAGTCACTGCAGTAATACTGCATAAACGGGTATGTGAAGTTGAGCTGATAGCTCTCCGGGTAATTGTCGGCGTTGCTTTTGGCCAGATCCAGAGCAGCGTCCACCTGCCCCCGCTGGAACAGGTAAGTGCTTGTTAGCGAGCAAATAGACGAATCAGCGGGCGCGGAGGCGTACATTGTCATCATCATAGTGTCCACCTGCGGCGCGAAGGTATAAACGAACTGTTGCTGGCCAAGCACCCCCGCCATATATTCGGTTTTTGCCTGCGGCATTATTTCCGGATTGCCCAAAAAGGGCATAATGTTCTCAAAATAAAGGTCGTACTGACCCAGCGAGCGGTGCACGTGCGCCTTGCCGTAGAGCGCCTCGGAATCGAAGGGATTGGCCTCCAGAGCGGCGTCGTAGAAGCGTAGCGCCTCCTGGTTGTTGAACCCGGCGGCGTTGTACTGCCCCAAAAAGCACGCGGCCCGTGGAGAGCCGGTGCGGCCAAAATAGCCCAGCATATAATCGTAGGCCTCCTGCATTTTGCCCTGCGCCATCAGAATTTCTGTGCGGATGGAGGCCAGGACGTCGGAAGAGCCGACCTTGCCCTCAATCTTGTCCAGGGCGTCCATCGCCTTGTCGTATTGCTTGGACTCGGTGTAAACGCCAATCAAATCGGAGTATATGTTGGTCTTTTTGGGATACTCGGCCAGCAGCCGCTCCAGTATTTCCGCGGCCTCCTCGTATTTCTTCTGGCGGATATAGTTCTGGGCCAGGGAGTAGTTGTACCAATAGTTCTCGCCGTCAAGATCCACCGCCTTCTTAAGCATATTTTCCGCCGCGGTGCTGTCGCGCAGCATAGTGTGCAGGTAAAAATATGCAGCGTCGTTGTCCGGTTCGGCCGCAATAACCTTCTTGAGCTGGGTGTAGGCCGCCCGCACATCGTTGGAATAATAGAGCCGGATGGCCTCCAGAAAGGCCTCCGACTGGGCGTTTGCCTTGGGCGCCGCGGCCAGGGCTACGAGCGCCGTCAGCAGTATGTATCTTAATATCTTCATTTTCTAGTAGTTGTCTTTTACACGTTTCATCGCCTTGTCCAGGGCGTCGTACATTGCGCCGTCAAAAGAGTCAAGGCCGCTGCGCGAATTGCACAATATGACGCCGTTCACTCCGTTGTTGCCACGGACCCAGAGAGTGGCGGTTCCGGACAAAGTCCCGGTGTGGAACGCCGCCCAGTCCGGATAGGCGTTGTGCCCTATCCACCAGCCCAGGCCGTAGCCGCCCTTGCCGCTGGAGGTGTAATTGGTGTACATTTTGTCCAGCAATTCTTCAGGCAGAATGTCGGGGCAGCTGGTGTTGTAATCTATTGCGCAAAGAATTCGGGCCAAATCGGGTGCGGATGCCGTAACGCCGCCGCAGGCGGCAGCAATTTCTGTGTTGTTGTCGTATGGATAGCCGGTGTCCTGCGAATAAAAAACACATTCGTTGGGGCGCTTCTTGTTGCGGGCGGTCCTGGATACCCAAACATCGAATGCTCCGGCACAACTTACAGTTTCGCGGAGATAATCTTCGTAGCTGAGGCCCGAGACTTGCTCAATTACGAGACCCAGGATGGAGAACCCCATATTGAAATAGGAATAATAGGTTCCGGGGGTGCGGGAAGGGGGGTAATTGGCAAGCAAAAAAGCCAGCCGCTGCTTTACGCTTTTCCCATAGAAATTGGAGCTTGTCGTGAATATAGGGTCGGTGCCTATGGCGTAGTTGTTCCAGCCGGAGCGGTGGGTGAGGAGGTCCAGAATGCGGATTTCATCTGCCGCGGCGCTATGCCCGGGGCATACGTCCGCAAGGCATCCGCCCGGGGCGAAAATTTTGTCTTCCAGATGCAGCAGGCCATCAAAGCAAAGCCTAAGAATGCATATGGCGGTGAGCGTCTTGCTCACGCTGGCCAGCCGGAAAAGATGGTTTTCCGTGCAGAAGACCGGCTCGGTGGCGTTTACCTCGGCCAGTCCGTATCCTGCGCTATATACAATATGGTCGTTATTGGATAAAGCAATGCTCACCCCGGGGAGATTGTACGAACCCATAAAATTGTATATGGCCTGGTCTATTCCGCTGTCGCCTTTGCGTGGAATCACAAGATAGTTCTTGGAGTGTTCGCCGTCTTCCGCCACTACTGTCCAGAATGCCGGAGCGGACAAATCAACCGGGGTCTTTCCGTTTGTCAGTTCTGTGCCGTCAACAGTTACTTTGGCCTTTTTGCTTACCTCGAAAGCCGGCACCATAGCGGTTAAGTCGGCGGTTTCCGGGAGTGTGACAAATAAAAACCACATCCCCCTTATGGCCCTGGCCGGAACTTCAATAGTCTGCCCGATGGATGGGTTGGCGGAGGGGAAAAACCGCAGCACAGTGAGGTCGCATTTTTCGGACTTGGGCCCTTCAGGCTCGGGGGGATCCGGCGGGTCGGTGGGGTCCGTCGGCTCTTCCTGCCCGCCGGGGTCATCCGGATCTACAATTACGGGCGGGTCTTCCGGTTCTATTTTGTGTGGGCATGCGCACAGCACCAGGCAACTTGCCAAGAGTACTATGAACAGACGGGTTTTCATATGCGATGGGCTTAACAGGGACTAAGTTACAAAAAATGTCGTCATTGGTTTTAACAAAAAACAGTCCAACCTCTTTTTTAAAAACAGAAACCCATTTTTGCAAAACATAAAAACTTGATTGTTTGGAAGTTTTGCAAGTCACAAAGTGCACGGTGCCGGGCTATCTTTGAGCAAAAAAAGTTATGATTTGTAAGACTTACGCCGCAACCTGCATCGGCTTGATGGTGGTGACGGTAACCGTAGAGACGGACATTTCTTCCGGAGTGGGCATTTATATTGTGGGACTGCCGGACAGCGCGGTCAAGGAGAGCCTGATGCGCATTGTGACCGCCCTGCGCAGCTATGGCTACAGCATTCCGGGCAAGCGTATTGTTATAAACCTGGCCCCGGCCGATATACGCAAGGAGGGGTCGGCGTTCGATTTAGCCATTGCGGTGGCGCTGCTGTGCGCTATGGAAATACTGGACGCCGACCGCATCGCGGACTTCATTATTATGGGCGAACTGGCCCTGGACGGCAAAATAAGGGACATTTCCGGCACGCTGCCCATCGCCGACAGTTGCGGCGCGGCTGGCTTCAAGCACTTCATTTTCCCGCACGATTCGGCAATGGAGGCGGTGGATTTGGACGGCGTCACTATATACGGCGTGCGCACCCTGGCAGATGTGATTGCCATACTCAGCGGCGCCCCGGGCACGGAACACCTGGTAATGACCCGTGACGGCGCAGCGCGGCAGCAGCGTCCCTCCTTCTTGCGCGATTTCAAGGATGTGAAAGGGCAGGAGCAAGCCAAACGCGGCCTGGAGATAGCGGCCGCGGGCGGTCACAACCTAATTTTGATTGGCAGCCCGGGCTGCGGCAAAACCCTTATGGCCAGCTGCTTGCCCTCCATCCTGCCCCCAATGAGCAAGGAGGAGTCCATCCAGACCAGCAAGATATATTCTGTGGCGGGCAAGTCCATAGGACGCTGCGGCCTGCTGCGTGAGCGCCCCTTCCGTTCTCCCCACAACAGCGCCAGCAAAGTCTCGCTGCTGGGCGGAGGCGCCGCCGCAATGCCAGGCGAGATATCTTTGGCACATAACGGAGTGCTCTATCTGGACGAGGTGACACTGTTTTCCGGCACTACGCTGGATTTGCTTAGGCAACCGCTGGAGGACGGGCGCATTGTGATTTCCCGGGCGAAATACAGGGTGGAGTACCCGTGCGAGTTTATGTTCGTCGCCTCTATGAACCCTTGCCCGTGCGGCTATTACGGCGACGCAAGCGGCCGTTGTAAGTGCTCCCAGCGAGAGGTGGCTCAGTATATGTCGCGCGTCTCAGGCCCTATGATGGACCGCATAGATATGCACGTTTATGTGGAGCGGGTGCCGGCAGACGCGTTGGTAGACGATGCCAAGGCGGAGCCCAGCAGCGCCATTGCGGCCCGGGTAGCGGCAGCGCGGCAGATACAGTTGGAGCGCTTTGCGGGCGAAGGCATCTTTACAAACTCAGCTATGAGCGCCAATATGATTTCGAAATATTGCCGGCTGCCCGCCTCGCAGGTGGAACTTCTGAACACCATAATAGACAAACTGAACCTATCCGCAAGGGCCTACAGCCGCATTTTGAAGCTCTCCCGCACCATTAGCGACCTGGCCGGCAGCGAGGAGATTACCCCGGAGGCGATTGCCGAGGCCCTCCACTACCGCAATCTGGATCGCTTTGAACGGTAATAAATTTTGCTAAGTAGTAGGATTTTTAATACGTTTGTGATGAAATACAGTGAACTTGAAAGGAAACTGAAAAGGATTGGATGTTACCCCGTAGGTAAAGATAGTCACGGCCATCCGTTGTGGTATAGTCCAAGAACAGGCAGGCATTTTAGGATGAGCCATCACACTAGCCTGGAAGTTGCTATTGGAACATTGAAATCGGTAAAGAAAGAGTCTGGTCTTAATTAATATAAAATGAAAAAGATAAAAGTTTTTATAGAACCGTCTCAGTATGGGTATTCTGCATATATGGAAGATAACGACTTGAGTTATGGCCTGATTGGAGAAGGCAAGACAGTCCAGGAGACAATCACCGACTTCAATCTTTCCTACGACGGAATGCGCGAGTATTACAAGAAGATAGGAAAGCCATTCGAAGAAATCGAGTACGAATTCTTCTACGATACAGAAAGTTTTCTTGCGGCATACAGCAAAACCTTCAGCCTCGCCGGGCTGGAAATTATCACCGGGGTCAATCAAACACAACTCGGTCACTACCTTCATGGCCGCCGCAAACCCACCCGCAAGACCATAGACAAAATCCAGAAGGGCGTAGAGCGCTTTGCCCGCGAACTCACCGCAGTACGGTTTGCATAACCTGGACCGTTTCGAACGGTAGGGTAAAAACAACGGTGCCTCCCCGCAAGGAGAGGCACCGATATTGAAAACTAACGAGATGATGGACTACTGGAGTACTTCCCACTCATATACGTAGATTTCGGGATCGCCGCCGTCGTAAACCTTGGAAACCTTGGTTACGAAGCCGTCATCGTCCTTCTCATAGGTGTTGACAGCAATAGCGCCGCTGCCGTCCCAGGCTGCCTGGTCCAGGAGGTGCTTCGAGGGCTTGCCAAAGAGGCCTACCTCAATCATCCAGCGGTCGATGCCGGCCTTGTCGGTAGCGTCGGGGAATATACCGCCCACGTTCTCGTCTACCAGGAACTGCTGAATCTTGAACTGCTCTGCACCGTCGCTGAAGCGGGACCATTTCTGAAGGTCGCCGTCCTTCCAAACGCAGTTGCATTTAACGTCACCAGCCTTGTCAACCTTGAGCAGGTGGCCTTCTGAATCGTATGCGCAGTTGCGTACGTCTCCCCAGGTGTCAGTCCAGGTAGATACGAAACCGTTTGCGCCAAGAGTGAACTCCAGAGGGGTCTTCTCTTCGCCTTCCTTCACATACTTAACGGTAGCTTTGTTGCCGCTCCAAGTGAAGGTCCAGCTCCTTTCGTAGCTGCCGTCGTCCTGCAGATTGCGGTTTACAGCAGCCAGTTTGCCGTCGGCACCATAAGTGAACTCATACTTGTCCCACTCGTCGCCGCACATAGCAAGGCGTTTCTGAACCTTGGGTTCGGGTTTTTCGCAGCTGGTCAGGCAGAAAACTGCAACCATTGCAATAGCATAAAGAACTTTTTTCATTGTCTTTAATAATTAAGGGTTAAAAATTGATAGGTTAAAAATAGTTAATATTTGATTTAATAAATTCAATTCCGGTCAAAAAATCTGTTTTTTTATCGTTCAGGCTGTTGCGGCAGCGGTATTCGAAATTCACTCCGCTGCTCTTGCAGGCCTTGTACAGGGCGTTTGCGGTGGCATAATAGGGGCCGTCATCGGTCTGCCCTATATAGTAATACTTGTCGTCCGTCACGGTTATTTCTCCGGTAACCTCGGCATTCTCAAAATAGAAGGCAGAAAAGAGAGCCTGCTTTTGCATAGCTTCGCTGCCCGCCTTGCCTATGGCCAGAACCTGGCTGGCATCGGTGGGATAGATGTCCTTGTAATAACTTACCCACTCGGAGATGCTGCGCACCGCGATGTCGCAGGGGAGCAGCACGAACTTCTTGGAAGAGGCCCCCCGCTGGATAATTGCCATTGCGTCGCGTATCCACGCCGGGTCAATGTCTTCGTAGGCGATGTAAAAGGCGGTCCCGCCGGATTTGCCAGCGTCGATATAGCCCTGTGACAGATGAACCCCTTCGGAGTCGAAGGTGCAACCTGCGGGAACGTCAATCTCCCGCGGCTCTTTTTGCCAGGAAGTTTTCCCGGCCATAAGGGCGGAGAACCACGGCAGAATCTCTTCCAGCGCCGTTTTCCAGTAAGACGAAGTGTGGCCGCCGTTGCCCACCCGGTATTCGTGGTCGTAGCCGTTTTCGCGCATCATCACGTGCAGGTCGTCGTTGGCAAAGAGCAACTGTTGCTCATCGTCGCCGCAGGTCAGGAACCAGTGGACGGAGGAGTATTTGCTCTTGTTTGCAGCGGTGAACTGGTGCAGCGGGCAGTGGTCTTTGTAGTAGTCGGTCAGGCGGCCTTCGCCGGTCTGGCCAACTCCGCCGAACACCTTGCCCCACTGGTTGTCCCAGCCGCTCTGCGATTCGGTCATATATTGTTCGTCGGTGCGGAACGACATAGACAGCGGCGCGCTTGCCAGGAACAGGTCCGGATGCTTCATTGCGGTGGCCATTGCCCCGAAGCCGCCCATAGAATAGCCGGTTATGGCGCGGTGGCCGCGGTCTGCAATGGTGCGGTAGGCGCCGTCTATCAGGGGCACCATCTCAGTAGCCAGCATCGTCATATAGGGGAAAGTTCCGTCGTACCGGTCGCACCAATAGGTTTTCCAGCCGCACGGGAACACATATATCATAGGCTCCAGGCCATCGTTTTCCAGACTGGTGATCTTTGCCTCGCAGGACATATATTTGCCGTTCCAGGAGGTGTTGTCGTCGCCGTAGCCGTGCAGGCAGTACACCACCGGGTAGCGTTTGTCGGGATTGTCGTTATATTCCCTGGGGAGCATTATGTCGTATGTGACGGTCACTCCAAGCGTCTTGCTGGAGAATGTCAGGCCGGTGCTGTAGCGTGGCAGGGGCACGGGGTCCACGTCGGGCAGCCTGCGGTGCTTGGAGCAACTGCCGCAGGAAGAAAGCACCAGCAAGGCGCACAACAAAAGCAAGAAAAATCTATTCTTTGTCATAGACAACCATTTCAGAAGCGTAAAGTTCGTAATCGGGGTTGGGGTTGTTGAGCCGCAGCGTGAGGGTATGTGCGCCGCTCTCAAAGCAATACTTCGAGAAAATCTCGTACTTGCGTGTTATGTAGTCTATCGGCATCTTAAAGTTTTCTACCTCGGCTCCGTCCAGCAGGGCGGTGACATCGGCAACATAACTGTCGTCGGCGTGCCCCGTCTTGCGTACGCTGCCCTCAACAACAATGCTGTTCCCTTTGAATTCAAGGTCGACAGAGTCGCTGAAGGCCTTTTTGAGCACCCGCTTCTCCACGGGAACTATTCCCTCGAAGCTCTGCTCCCAGCGTACCGACTGCGGGGTTTCCAACTCTATATAAATGCAATCATCCCCCTCATTCTCACATTTTTGTGAGACTTTTTTAACAAGGTCGAAGTTGGCTTTGCAAACATCTTCCAGCGAGAGGTTGGTGTAGGGGAAGGGGATATCCTTGATGCGATCGGCTCCCTTCTTCCATTCGTCCGGGATGGCGTCGTAGCCGTACATCACCCCAAGGATTCCGGCGGCGGAGGCGGGGTTGCAGTCGGAATCGTTGCCGCAGCGGGTCGCTATGTCCATAGTCTTGTGCAAATCGCCATCACCATAGAGCAGCCCTATCACCACGAATGCAGAATTGATGGTGGCGTCTATGTTGAAGCCGTTCCAAACGCCCTCCGGGCAGCCGACGTCATTCGCGTGGCGGTTGGTGACGCAGAACCAGCACTGCTTCCAGTCGTCGGGATACTGTTTCCAGTATTTAATTACGTCGGATATGGTGCTGTGAAACTTGGTTCCTTCCGGGATGGTGCGCAGCGCCTCGGTCACAACGGTGGGAATGTCATTGCAGACATAGGCCAGGCAGTACATCGCGCCGATATAAACGCCGCCGTACCAACCGTCGCCGTAGTTCATAATATGGCCTATCCGGTCGCTCAGCTCCGAGGCCTTGTTAATCTGGCCGGGATAGAGCATTCCGATGAAGTCGGCCTCTATCTGAAAGTCGATATCGTCCGCGTGTGGATTGTACATCCAATGTCCCGATTCGGGGGCGCCGCGGCCGTTGAGGATGTTATAACGTGCAGCCTGGTTGGCGTGCCAGAGCTTGTAATCGGCGGTCGCGAAGGCCTCGGCATATTTGTCCGCCGGGGCGTCGATGCCATATTCAAGCATAGTCTCCATAAAGGTCAAGTCCATATAGACATCGTCGTACAGGCCAGGATCCTCGATGTAGGTGTCGTAGATGTAATCGTCGTACCAGGGGATGGGGATCTCCTCCATTATGATGCCCCCCTTGTACTTGAATTCGGTGGGTCCGCCGTAGGTGCAGCCTATGGTCTGCCCGTACCAGCCGCCGCGGATTTTGTCCATCAGGGTGGCGTCATCCATTTTGACGCTCTGCCCGTAAGGCACTTTGGGGGCGGAGGTGCAGGCGGTAAGCAGCAATACAAGCGGTAATATGAGTCTATTCTTCATTTTGGCAGATCCCTCGACTTCGCTCGGGATGACAAAGGGTTAGTTGTGATAGTATGTGTCGGTTATCGGCTTGTCGCCGTAATATTGAATGGCGTTTATGCGCAGCAGATAGGTGTCCGGCCTGGGGTTGCGCCAAACCATCTTCACGGTGTGGCGGCCCGTTTCCAGGCCGTATTTCCAGGCAGGCTCCAGTTTGCGGGAGGTCCCCTTCATAGGGAGCAGCGAAACCTGGTCCAATTCGCCGTCTATCCAGACCTCTATTTCGGCCACATAATCGTCATTTTCCTCTGCCAGGGCGAACACCTCGCTGCCTACGTGCTTCTTGCTGACACGGGCAGCGTAATCGGCGCTGATGCCGCGAAGGCACACCAGATTACCCCAAATCACAAAGCCGTTGCCGGAGAAATCGAAAGAGTACGTGTCGCTCATCCACGTGTCCTTCTGGTCGCGGTAGATTGGGTATGTGTTCACGAAATTCTGCTCCAGGGGCAGCACCTCTACGGGTTTCTGCGGTATTGTCACGTCGGTGTCGGTAACAGTGCCGCCATTCTTCTCTATAAGTTGCAGAGCCTGGTTAAACGAATACTGCGACCCTTTGGCCAGAGAGACGTCGGTCCCTTCGAAATCGAGCTCCCATATCTCCATTACCGGGTCTTTCCAGAACGCCGGCATTGCGTCCAGGCCAAGCACAACGCCCAGCACGCCGCCCACGGTGGCAGGGTTGCAGTCGGAATCCTGGCCGCAGCGGGTGGCAATCTCAATGGAGCGTCCAAAGTCGCCGCCGCCGTAAAGCAGCCCCATCGCAACGTAGGCGGAATTTATTTTGGCGTCGATGTCGAAGCTCAGGAACACCCCTTTGGGGCAGCCGGTGTCCGAGCCCCATTTTTTCTGGATTTCGAACCAGGCCTGCTTCCAGTCGGCGGGGTATTTCTTGTGGAAAACGCGAACGTCGTTTACGCACTGCCAGAAGGTGCTCTCCTTGGGGATCCCCTCCAGCGCCATATCCACAATGCGGGCAGGGTCGCTCTCAACGAAGGCCGCACTGTAGAGCCCGGCCACGAACGCGCCGCCGTAGAAGCCGTCTCCGCTGTTCATTATATGGCCCACGCGGTCAGCAATATCCAGCGCCTGCGGCAGCATGCCGGGCGCCATCAGCCCCACGAAATCGGCCTCAATCTGGAAATCCAGGTCGTCGGCGTGCGGATTGTTCATCCAGTTGCCCGATTCAGGCGGCATTATGCCCTGCCGGATGTTGTAGCGCCCCGCCTGATTGGCGTGCGCCAGGTGGTAGGGGGCGTAGGCGAAGCGCATTCCCAGTTGCTCGGAAGTGGCGTCCAGACCAAGCTGCTCGAAGGCTTCGGCAAAGGTCAGGTCGTTGTAGACATCGTCAAAAAGGCCCGGCTTGCGGTCCCACCAATGCTTCACATACCCCTCTCCCCAGGAGATGGGCATATCGTCCGGGATAATCATTCCGCAGAATTTGAACTCGGTGGGGGCGCCGTACACCACGCCTATGGTCTGGCCCGCCCAGCCGCCGCGGATCTTGTCCAGGAGCGCTTCGCGGCTCAGGGTCGCGCT
>JAFZYD010000041.1 GCA_017616475.1 Bacteroidales bacterium | reverse complement strand
GCTCCTCGCGCTCGGCGGGGTCGCTGCTGTAGACCTTCTCCCCCATCTTGTTAAGCAGGGCGCGGTCCAGCACGGCGAAGCCGTCTTCGCCAATGGTGGCCAAAGCGTGGCCGCTGGCCTTCACCCACAGACGCTCGTTATCTTTATAGGAGGTGTTTCCGCCGCCCGCAATTACAAAACGGGAGTCGGCGCCGTAACGGCGCGATACTTCTACCAGCTGCTCTATTTCTTTCATTTGATAGCTTCTTTTATGATTCTGTCACCCATAAGGATGAATTTGTCACGGTATTTAAGATCGGGACGGCCCTGGGCGTCCAGATAGCCCTGGAAGCCGTCGGCAACCAGTTTCTGATGCGCTGCAACTATGCAGGCGCCCCAGTAGTTAAGCCGCTTGAGGTTGTCGGTGAGGTCCACCCCGCCACGGCACGCGAGCTTTATGGGCTCCATTGCCGGGGTGTTGTGTTCGCTGCCCAAAGTCACCACAAAACCCTGGTCCCAAAGGTACTGGGCGTAACGCTCCAGAACCTCGACGCTGTTGCGGGTGGTGATGAACTCGGTGCTGTAGAAACCGCGCTCTTTTAGAGTTGCGGCCGCCTTCTCCAGGTCACCCTCAAAATCGGTAAATCCGCCCTTGGCGTCGTCCGCCAGGAAGGGATATGTGGGGATGCCGCCCGCAGCGAGAATAATGTCGCGCACGGTAGACATCGGCAGGAATGCCTCAGGGGTCTCGGGCACGAAGGCCGCGCCGCCCGCCTTGAGCAAGTTGCCGCGGATCTCGTTTTCTACCTTGGCCTCGGCTGCAATGTCGCTCTTGAGCGCCTTGCCGCCGAAAATCTTCTCGTAGAAGGCCTTCTGTGCTTCGGCGTCAGGGAACAGGCGCGCCACCGCCAGGCGGATGGCCTTGGCCAGATGGCGTTCGCGCAAGCTGCCCTTGGTGAGCTTCTCGCGGATGGATGCCTCGTCCCAGCCGAATTCCACACCGGCATCGGCAAAGAGTTTGGCTACCTTCTCGCACATAGCGGCCACCTGAAGGTTCGATTCCTTCTTTACGGCAGACAGTTGCGCTGCGGGTTCGCCAGCGAGTTTAACGGGGAAAGCCAAGCCCTTGCCGCTGATGTAGGTGCGGCCCGGGTTGTTGGGGTCGTTGACGCGCACACCGGCAGCCTGGTCCTCGCTGTTGAGGGAGATGAATTCTATGTTGAAAAGCGGATACAGCTTGCGGGCGCGGCATTCGCGGTCCCAATCGGCATACCCGTCCATAGAATAGAAGTCGTTGATACCGACCACCTTGACATTTTGGGCTGCGGCCATTTCAACCGCCTGCGAGACACTGTCAAAGGCACTGAACGAATACGGAGTATGGAGGTGGGCGTTAACGTCTACCACCTCCATACGGCGTAATTTTGCTTTTTTGCAGAAACACATAGGCGCTTAGATACCCTTCTTGGCACGAGTAATGAGTTCGGCGTTGGTGAGGTTTGCGGTGGGAGTATAACCGGCGATGGGCGCGATGCGCTCGTGGTATGCATCCACAAACCAGCTCGGCTGAGGGAAGAAGGCCTCTTCCAACTCGTGGCAAGGGGTTATCCAGTTGCGGCTTCCGAGAACCACCGGAGCTGCGTCCAGATAGTCGAAGCAGAAGCTTGCGATGTTGGCCGCAAGGTCGTTCAGGAACGAACCGCGGGCGGAAGCGTCGGCTGCGATAATAATCTTGCCGGTCTTCTTCACGCTTTCGATGACCTTGTCGTAGTTGAACGGCACGAGGCTGCGGGCGTCGATTACCTCGGCGCTGATGCCTTTCTCTTCGAAGAGTTTGGCTGCCTTCATTGCGCGGTACAAAGTAGCACCTATAGAGAGAATTGTAACATCCTTACCCTCTTTCTTGACATCGGGCTCGCCTATGGGTATCTCGTAATATTCCTTGGGAACGCCGCCCTTGTGGAACTCCTCGCCCTGGCCGTAGATGCGCTGGCTCTCAAAGAAGATGACAGGGTCGGTGCCCTGCAGAGCAGCGTTCATAAGGCCCTTGGCGTCGTACGGAGTAGCGGGGAACACGACCTTGAGGCCGGGGATGTGGGTGCAGAGCGAAGTCCAGTCCTGGCTGTGCTGTGCGCCATATTTGCTACCCACGGATACACGTACAACGACGGGCATCTTGAGGATGTTGCCGCTCATTGCCTGCCACTTGGGGAGCTGGTTGAACACCTCGTCGCCGCAGCAACCCAAAAAGTCGCAATACATAATCTCGGGGATTACGCGGCCGCCGCACATTGCATAACCGATGGCGGTGCCAATAATTGCAGCTTCGCTGATGGGCGAGTTGAACAGACGGTGATAAGGCAGAGCCTCGGTGAGGCCGCGGTATACTGCGAACGCGCCGCCCCAGTCACGGTTCTCTTCGCCATAGGCGATAAGGGAAGCGTCTTTATAGAAGCGGTCTATAATAGCCTCGAACAGACCGTCGCGGATGCCGTAGGTCTTGATTGCACTGAAAGGTTTGCCGTTGGCGTCGAAAGCAAAGCGCTCCTTGGTTGCGAGCTGCTTCACGCGCGGGTTCTCTTCCATAGGCATATTCACGTCGGGCTTGGCGTCGCTCAGGGAGTCTACGCTGGCGTTGCTGAACATCATATCGCCAAGCAATTCGCTCTCCTTCACCAGGTCCATACGAGGAGAAACCTCCAGGTCGATGGCGAGCTTGTACATCTCAAAGATTATGCTCTTCTGGTGCTCACGGATCTCCTCGAGTTCTTTC
>JAFZYD010000040.1 GCA_017616475.1 Bacteroidales bacterium | reverse complement strand
TCGGGCGTGATTGTGCTGGCCGCCACCAACCGTGCCGACGTGCTGGACAGCGCCCTTATGCGCGCCGGCCGTTTTGACCGTCAGATCCACGTGGACCTTCCGGAGCTCAAGGAGCGTCTGGAGATATTCAAGGTCCATCTTCGCAAAATAAAACTTACTCCTGGCTTCGATAAGGAGTTCCTGGCCAAGCAGACTCCCGGTTTCTCCGGGGCCGACATAGCCAACGTCTGCAACGAGGCGGCCCTTATCGCCGCCCGCCACAACAAGGCGTTCGTAGAGAAACAGGACTTCCTGGACGCTATAGACCGCATCGTGGGCGGTCTGGAGCGCAAGAGCAAGATAATCTCCGCAGAGGAGAAAAAGACCATAGCCCATCACGAGGCTGGTCACGCCACCGTAAGCTGGATTCTGCCGCACGCAAATCCGCTGCTCAAGGTGACCATAATCCCGCGTGGACAGGCGCTGGGCGCTGCCTGGTATCTGCCGGAAGAGCGCCAGCTCACAACCCGCGAGCAGTTGCTGGACGAGATGGCGGCCACAATAGGCGGCCGCGTTGCAGAGCAGCTGGTCAACGGCGATGTCTCCACCGGCGCCCTCAACGACCTCGAGAAGCTTACCCGCCAGGCCAACGCAATGGTGACCTACTTTGGTATGAGCGACAAGATTGGCAACGTGTCATATTACGATTCCACCGGCCGCAGCGAAATGTCCCTCTCCAAGCCCTACAGCGAAAAGACGGCGGAGGAGATTGACAAGGAGGTCAAGAGGCTTATAGACCAGGCCTATGCAACGGCCACCAAAGTGCTCAAGGAGCACCGCGAGGGCTTCGAGCAGCTGGCGGCCCTGCTGCTGGAGCGCGAGGTTATCTTCAGCGAAGATGTGGAAAGGATTCTCGGCCCCCGCAAGGGCGGCGTGAATCCCAACGCCATACTTAAAGACGATGAACCCGGAGGCGAACCTGCCGCCCCTGCAGTTGAGGTGAAGTACGAAGTTCCGGAGCCGGCACCCGCCGAGCTCGAAGAGCCGGTTGAGCTGCAAGACGAGCAGCCCGCCCCGGCCCCCGAACCGGAAGTAAAACAGGAAGAACCTAAATCTGAAACCCCCGCACGTCGGCGTAAACCGGCCAAGAAGGCAACGGACAACAACGACGGTATGCTGTTCTAGTTGTCACTTATGATTAAGAAATCTCTTGCCAGAAGAATGCTGGGATCGGTGCTGCTGGTCGCAGTGATGATAAGCTGTTTGCTGCTGCACCCGGTAAGCTACGCCCTTTTGTTTGCCTACGGCCTTGCCGTAATGATGCACGAATATTACGCTATGGCATTCGGCAAAGGCCGGCATACCGCCCTGCGGGTTGCCATGGCTGCTTTCTGTGTAATCTTTTTCTTGGCCTGCTTTGTCATAAAGTACTGCAATATAAGGGCTTTGTTTCTGCTGCTGACGTTCCCGATACTCATCATATATCTTTGCGCCACAATGCTTGACAAGGACGGTCGCACAGAGCAGCTTCCGGTCGTGGCGCTTTGTTTTCCGGTAGTGTATATGCTGCCTTCTTTCGTGGCAACAAATATGTTGCTTTTTGAAAAGGGAGGCGCATACAACCCGTATCTTTATATCGCAGTCACCGTTTTGGTTTGGATGAGCGACATAGGAGCCTTCGCCACCGGAATGACGTTCGGCCAGAAGCCCGACAGCCCCAAGCTGGCGCCGGCCATCTCCCCCAACAAGTCGTGGGCCGGGGTGGCGGGCTGCGTGCTTTTCACCTTCGCCACCGCTGTCTGCTTCCATCTTTTCGGCTGGTTCGATTTGCGCCTGTGGCATTGGCTGGTGATTGCCGCCATTGTGGTGGTGTTCGGCATCCTGGGCGATTTGTTCGAGTCGGTAATCAAGCGCCATTACGGTTATAAAGATTCCGGACAGATTGTGGTGGGCCACGGCGGCCTGCTGGACCGCTTCGACGGAGGGCTGTTCTCCGTGCCTGTGGTGGCTGTTTTCCTGGTTTTGGCCGGGGTGATTTATTAAAAAATGCAACGATGATTCACAGAGAAGGCATACAGATTATCCTCATCAACACCGCTGTTTGGGTGGTGTTGGCGGCGCTGGTGCTTTTATTCGGCGAGTCGCCCGTTTGGAAGGTGATAGTCTCCCTGCTTTCTCTTTTTATGATAGCAATAGTATTGTTGTTTTTCCGCGTTCCCACCCGGCAGACTACCGTCAATCCGGAAATGATTGTTTCCCCGGCGGACGGCCACGTGGTGGAGGTCAAGCGGGAATATGTAAAGGAATATTTCGACTGCGAGTGCAACGTTATTTCTGTGTTCCTCTCGCTTTTCGACGTGCATATAACCTGGTTCCCGACAGGGGGCGAAGTGGTTTACAGCAAGTATTATCCCGGAGCCCACACTTTTGCCTTCCTTCCAAAGTCTTCCGAAAAGAACGAGCACACCTCAGTTGTGGTGCGCGACGGGCAGGGGAGGGAAGTTATGTTCCGCCAGATTGCCGGCATAGTGGCCCGCAGGGTAGTTTGCTATGCCAATGAAGGGGAGACTTTTGAGCAGGCGTCGGAGGCGGGCTTCATAAAGTTCGGCAGCCGCCTGACCATTATTGTGCCTGCCGACGTAGAGCCGCTTGTGGAGGGGGGCGATAAAGTTTTGGGCAGCGTCACTCCGCTGGCCCGTTTTAAATAGTGCGCAATGGTACCTGTAGAACTCGGCACGGAAAAGATAGGCAAACTGCTCAAACAGTATGCTACCCCCGCCATAATTGCGATGCTGGCTACCTCCCTTTACAATATGGTGGACAGCATCTACATTGGGCAGGGCGTGGGACCTATGGCCATTTCTGGTCTGGCGGTCACTTTTCCGCTGATGAACATCTCCATCGCCTTCGGTACGCTGGTGGGCGTGGGTGCCGCGACTTTGATTTCCATACTGCTGGGTCAGAAAGATTATAAACTGGCCAACCGGGTGCTGGGCAACGTGGTGATTCTCAACGTGGTAATAAGCGCCCTGGTAACTGCGCTGGGCCTGATATTCCTGACTCCGATTCTGTATTTCTTCGGGGCCAGCGACAACACCATATCGTATGCCCGGGAATATATGGTGGTGATTTTGTGGGGCAACATTATTTCGCACCTGTACCACGGCCTCAACGGCGTGGTGCGCTCTTCCGGCCGGCCGCGGCTGGCTATGGCGGCCACCATCCTGGCGGTGGTGCTCAATACCATCCTGGACCCGATATTCATTTTCGTGTTCAAGATGGGCATACGCGGTGCCGCTATTGCCACTGTGCTGGCGCAGGTAATTGCCCTGGTATGGATTACCAAAATACTGTGCGACAAGAACAACGTGCTGCACTTCTCTCCCGAGGTGTTCAAATTCGATTGGAAAATTGCGTGGCGGTCGCTCTCTATTGGTATGTCGCCGTTCTTGATGAACATAGCTTCTTGCTTTGTGGTGATTCTAATAAACAACCAGCTCAAGCGCTACGGCGGCGACCTGGCAATAGGCGCCTACGGCATCGCCAATCGCCTCTGCTTCTTGTTCTTTACCATAACGATGGGCCTTACTCAGGGTATGCAGCCCATAGCCGGCTACAACTACGGCGCCCGCAACTGGGGCCGCGTGAAGGAGGTCCTGCGCCTCACAATCTTCTGCTCTGTGGCGGCGCTTTCGCTGGGTTTTATCACCGGCCTGGCCATACCGCGGCTGGCGGTGTCGCTGTTCACCCGCGACGCCGAGCTGCAGGCCATTGCCGCCCGCGCCTTCCGCATCACCGTGCTTATGTTCCCGATTGTCGGGTTCCAGGCGGTGGTGACCAACTTCTTCCAGTGCGTGGGATATGTCCGCAAGGCCATATTCCTGTCGCTTTCCCGCCAGTTGCTGTTCCTGGTGCCTTTCCTGGCCACTTTCCCGCTGCTTTGGGGGCTGGACGGCGTTTGGTGGAGTATGCCCGCCTCCGACCTCGTGTCGGCGGTAGTGGCTTTCTTTATGATACGTGCGCTTATGCGTGACTGGTCGCGCAAGGAGGCGGAACAAATTCCCGATAACAATCAATAACTATGGCAGATCCTATCATAATAACCGTAGGGCGGCAGATAGGCAGCGGCGGGCTGCAGGTGGCAAAGATGGTTGCCGCCGCGTTCGGCATCGAGGTCTATGACAAGAACCTGCTTATGATTACCGCCCGCGAGTGCGGCCTTGCTCCGGAGGTGTTTGACGCCCGTGACGAGAAGCGCTCCGCGCTGGGCCGTTTCGCCCGCTTCCTGGGGCTGCGCGGTTCGGTGTATGTCGATTCCGGTACCTATTCCGACGTGGGCAATCTCTCCGGCGATGACCTTTTCGCCCTTCAGAGCAATGTAATCCGCTCCATCGCAGAAAAGGGCTCCGGCGTGTTCGTGGGCCGCGCTGCCGATTATGTGCTGCGCGACAATCCGAACCTGCTGTCGGTGTTCATCACAGCCGATATGGACTACCGCATCTCCAAGGTAATGGAGCGCGAGGGTCTCTCCGAAGCCGAAGCGGCCAAGTTTATAGCCGAAGCGGACCGCAAGCGCGCCAGCTACTACAACTATTACACCTTCAAGACCTGGGGCGACGGCTCCAGTTACGACATCTGCCTGAACACCAGTCGCTTCGGCCTGGAAAAAACTGCCGAACTGGTGGTTGAGATGTACAAAAACAGGACACACAACCAAACCACTTAAATACACATCATTATGAAAAAAATCATCCCTTTGCTGATTGCTGCAATTTGCCTGGTATCTTGCAACAGTGTTGACTGCAAGCTCAAGAAACTCGAGAAAGCTTGCGACGACAAAAACATCGAGAAAGCAGAAAAAATCTGCGCCTCCATCGACGCCTCCACTCTCACCGCAGAGCAGGCTGCCCGTCTGGCAGAATCTACCGTTAAACTGACCGCCCTCAAGGCAGAGAAGGCAGTGGAAGACGCTGCAGAAGAGGTTAAAAACATCGGTGAAACAATCCAGGAAGCCCTCGAAGACGTTAGCGAAGAAGCTAAACAAACAATCGAAGAGGCAGCCCAGAAGGTAGAAGAAGCTGTCCAAGAATAACGGCCCGCTTCCCTTACGCAAAACGAGACCTCTGCCTATGGCGGGGGTCTCGTTTTGGTTTTGCGCAGCGAGGTACACGTAGTAGTCCCCACATTGATTTCGCTGCAGGTTTTCCTCCTGATTCCCGACTTCTGATGCAGCGAGATACACCTGACGCCTCCCACGAGTACTTCGCTGCAGTGGTGGTACGGACCTATAGTGTCGTCCGGCGCCGCTTAAGCTCCGGCGGTAACAGCGTGGCACCCATCCCCCTCGCTACCAGTACTTTACGACATCTTGCTTGCGCATTTTTACACAAGCAAGAATGCGTAACTCTTTGATACGCAGATATGTAAGTGCCACGGC
>JAFZYD010000039.1 GCA_017616475.1 Bacteroidales bacterium | reverse complement strand
TTCTTCAAAACAAGACAGCCTCTTTTTCCCTTCTTCCGGCTGTCTGGCATTCACGACGGCAACGCTGACAGACGCAGGCAGCGGCTTTTATTGGACAATCAGACCTGGAGAAAGAGCCAACAGAAGGGCAAGTTTCTCACTAAGATTCAGCAAGGGTGCAAGTTCTGTGACGATGTATCCAAAGCAGTATGCTGCAGTCGGTAGTTTTGAAGCCGCTTCCCGGGCATTCGGCTATGCGGTCCGTCCTGTTTTGTATGATGTCAGTGTGGTTCCTTCAGATGATATTGAGGGTTCTCAGATGCAGGAGATGATTTTTGCTAATTTGTTTGCGGCGACCGATGATGACCTTGATGGAGATTATGTCGAGTCTGGAGATATACGCGTTTCTTTCTCCCGACCTAACGGTCTGTCTGCGAATAAACCCAGCTACAATGCCTCTACCGGGCTGGTTGCCTTGCCTAATAGTTCAAGTAGCTTGTCTGATTATACAACCGCAATGACGGTTTCTGCAAAGCCTGGGGTTAACCTCAATATTATTAAAGTTGTTTTGTTCTTTGCCGATTCAGATGGTGGCTCTCCGGCGATTTCTGCAGTATCTTCTCCGGAAGATGGAGGAGGATATGCAGACGGAAAAGGAACTGAAGGCAGGAATGGTCTCTGGCAAATAGATGGCTATTCTGGAGGCACATTTAATCCAAACGCCAATTCTGTAACATTTAAAACTGGACTCTCAAACGATGTGAGGTATCTGACAGGTTTGTCTGTTGTTTACAAGAAGTAATAGATACTCCACTGTACACTTAAAACGGCCGGCAGAGAATTATCTGTCGGCCGTTATTTCTTTCTTGACAACGGGTTAGCACTTGGTCGGTTTCTTGCCCGCGACTATCTTCTCTGCAAGGGGGTCTTCTACGTATTTCTGGATGGCGCGTTTGAGAGGACGGGCGCCGTATTCGGGGTCGTAGCCCTCCTCGATTATCTTGGCCTTGGTTTCGTCGCTGACCTTTATGTTGAAACCCATCTGGGCGACGCGCTTGTGGAACTTGGCAAGTTCTATGTCCAGAATCTTCTCCACGTCTTGCTTGGTGAGTGAATTGAACAGGATACGGTCGTCTATTCGGTTGAGGAATTCAGGCGAGAATTTGCGACGCAGTGCCTTCTCTATAATAACGTTCTGCCGCTTGGCAGCGTCGTCGCTTTCGCTCTTGAAGCCAATTCCTCCGCCCAGCTCGCTTACCTGCTTGCTGCCAATGTTGGAGGTCATTATCAAGATGGTGTTGCGGAAGTCTATGTGGCGGCCGGCGGCGTCGGTGAGGCGACCTTCGTCCAGCACCTGCAGCAGCAGGTTGAAGATGTCCTGATGAGCCTTTTCTATTTCATCGAACAGGACGACGGAATATGGCTTGCGGCGAACCTGCTCGCTAAGCTGCCCACCCTCGTCGTAGCCGACGTAGCCCGGAGGCGCGCCGATTAGCGAACTGACGGAGTAGCGCTCCATATATTCGCTCATATCTATGCGGATGAGGTTGTCTTCGCTGTCGAACATATATTCCGCCAGCTTCTTTGCCAGGTAGGTTTTGCCCACGCCGGTGGGGCCCAGGAATATGAACGAACCGACCGGTTTGCCCGGGTCGCGAAGGCCGGCGCGGTTGCGCTGGATGGCTTTGACAACGGCTTCCACCGCATCATCCTGGCCAACGATGAGTTCTTTAAGTTTGGCTGACATATGCACCAGTTTCTCTCCCTCGCTCTCGCTTACGCGGTGCACGGGGATGTTGGTCATCATAGAAACAACTGCTGCAATTTGTTCTTCGCCAAGAGTTTTAACACTGTTGTTATCTACAGCTGCCGCCATCTCGCCATCGGCCTTGGCCAGCAGTGCGGCCTCCTGGTCCTTGAGGGCAGCGGCCTCTTTGAAGTCTCCGATCTCCGCTGCTAGGCGCTTGCGCTCGCGAAGTTCCTGGAGCTTGATAGCCTCGGGATTCTGAGTTTCGGCCACAAGGTCCAGATCGGCGCTTTGGCGTGCGCCAGCCTCGTCCATCACATCGATGGCCTTGTCGGGCTGCTGACGGTCCGTGATATATCGTGTCGACAAAGAAACGCAGGCAGCGAGGGCTTCGTCGCTGTATTTCACATTGTGGTGCTTCTCGTATTTGGGCTTGAGGGCCTTTAGAATGGCCAGAGTCTGGTCGTAGTCGGTCTGCTCCACCAGAATCTTCTGGAAGCGGCGCTCCAGCGCGCCGTCCTTCTCAATTACCTGGCGGTATTCGTCCAGAGTCGTGGCCCCTATGCACTGTATTTCGCCGCGGGCGAGGGCGGGCTTGAGCAGGTTGGCCGCATCCAGCGACCCTGCCTGTGCGCCTGCACCCACCAGGGTGTGGAGCTCATCTATAAAGATGATGGTGTCTTGCGAGGCCTTGAGCTCTTCCACAATGCCGCGCATACGCTCCTCGAATTGGCCGCGGTATTTGGTGCCGGCCACAATGCTGCCCATATCTATGGTGAGCAGGCGCTTGCCTGCGAGTGTGGGCGGAACTTCGTGATTGACAATGCGTTGTGCAAGACCTTCTACTATTGCAGTCTTGCCTACGCCGGGCTCGCCTACAAGCACGGGGTTGTTCTTTTTGCGGCGAACCAGCACTTGCAGCAGGCGCTCTATTTCTTTGGCGCGGCCCACTACCGGGTCCAGGCGGCCGGCAGCGGCCTGGGCTGTGAGGTCGGTGCCGAACTTGTCCAGGTTCGGGGTCTTCAAATCTTTTTTCACCGCTTTTTTCTGATCTTCGGTAAGATTCAGATTTATCGGCTGCTGCTCTGCCATTTTGTCGCTTTTTGAAGCGGCTGCGGCCAGGTCGGCTACGGGGTTGTCAGCATTATTCGGCTTCGCGTTTGCCGCAAGGTGCGCCTTTAGAGTGTCGTATGTGATGCCGCTGCGGGCCAGAATGGGGGCCACTGTGGTGCCGGTATCTTTCAAGATGGCCAGCAGCACTACCGTCATCGACGGGGAGAAAGTCTTGGCCTGGGATATCTCCAGCGAGACATTCTTGTAAAAATCGTCTATATCGGATGTGAATGCAATAGTTGCCGCCTCTTCGTAGGGAATCTGGTTTGTCTCTTTTAGGACGCTCTCCATTTCTGCCCGGACCATTGCCGTGTCGGCGCCCATAGACTGCAGTGCAGCAACTGCCTCGTTGCCCTCGTCACGCAGCAGGGCCAGGAAAATGTGGTCCAGGGAAGCGCGGCTGTTGCCCAGGCGGGCGGCTTCTTCGCGGGCGTAAGAAAATATGCGTTGTAAATCTCGTGTAAAGTTCTTTGCCATAACGGTCGCAAATTTAAGCAAAAATTGAACCGACAAATTTGGCAATTAAAAAAATATGTATACATTTGCAGTCCCAAACGCTTCCTTAGCTCAGTTGGTAGAGCACGACACTCTTAATGTTGGGGTCCAGGGTTCGAGACCCTGAGGGAGCACAGAAAAAGCCGGATGAAAATCCGGCTTTTTCTGTTGCTCCCGGTGGAGCAACTATTTCACTAGGGGGCTCTGCCCC
>JAFZYD010000038.1 GCA_017616475.1 Bacteroidales bacterium | reverse complement strand
GTCCGGCCCCTATGTTTAAGGGGGCTCTGCCCCCTGCGACCCCCGCGGCGCAGAGCGCCGGCCACCTGAAGGTGGCTTATATGTCGAGCAATTCGTCGTAGGCATTGGTTCGATAATAAGTTGTACCTTTGTCAGGATGAAAAAGGTATACAAGGTTCTTATTATAGCGACGGTGTCTGTTTTTGCATTGGTTGTCGTATTGGGCATCTTGGTCGTTTATGCCTTATTCGGTCCCGATAAAAGTGATTTTGGCAGGACCCATCCTATTCCCGAAGGGATAGGGTACAGTGTTCCGTATCCCGAAAGAACACAATCTGAAGTCGCGGTTGATATCGATGACCCTGCTTCATGGCTACAAATATGGGATGGCTTACAAGGCGGAATATACCTGTATGATTTTTATTACACACCATTGCCTGCCGGAGAAATATTCCTTCGCGGCTATGAGGTAAACGATAACATACCGTTGTCCGAGAGCAGACTAAAGCAGGCGAGTACTGTTATTATTGGCGCAACGACTTCGTTTTTACAGCTGGTCAATCATCAGCAGTTCTCCATATACGAAGGAGTTTGGGGCGAGTATTATGCAGCACGAATAGAGGTGTGGTTCAAAAACGCTGAGACAAGTCAAGAAAGCAAGCTGCTTGAGAAAGTGTACCGCGTTGAAGGTTGGCAGAGATAGCCGCATCATTTATCCGTACCTACCACGCATTTCGACGGGTCGGTGGGGTCGGGGATGATGTGCCGCAAATCCCAAATTCTATCAAGGTCTTCCAAGAATCGGTTCGAGAAAATAATGTCGGTTGGTACACAAAAAAGCCACCGCAATGGTGGCTTTTTTGGTACCCGGAGCCGTCTGTTACTATAATCTTACAGACAGCAATTCGTTGCCAAGGCGGTGCAGCGCGCTTTCTATTCTTTCTGCCTGAGCCCGGCGGGGTGTGGAGATGCCGTTGGCATAATGCCAGAGTTGCTTCTGATTGATACCGGTAAGTCTTTCCAGGCCGGATTTCGTGAAGATGCCGGAATAAATGGTAAGCAGGCTTTTGACATCCATATAGAATTCTATCTTATAGTCACCCTCCAGCTGCCCTGGAATCGCACAATGCAACTGCCTGCAGGTCTCCACATAATCGTTGACAGCCTCTATCAAATGTTGTTGAATCTCATCGATAGTAGAGCCGGTAGCAACTACGCCATCCACCCCAACGATATATGCTGAGTAATTGTTCTCCAGACTTTCAATAATTGCTTTAAGTGTCTTCATAATGCTACATATTATCTTTTAATCCAGCCTCACGCAAGATAGACGACAATGTCCCTTCGGCTAACACATCCTTAGCCTTCCCCGCTACAATAATCGGTCTGCGAGCCCCCTTTTTAAAAAACTTATGGTGGTCACCCTTGGTTCCGATATACTGCCAACCATTCTCCTCCAATAGGTCAATAACCTGTTTTACCGTTCGCGTCATATCTAAACAAATACAGATTCGATGCGAAAGTAACTAAAATTCTATTATTTGCAAATTATCTGGGATGATAAACCTCGACTCCTATGGTACCCGGAGCCTGTTGGCTCCTATATATGACCCTTCCATCAAGGAAGGGATTGAGACTCGTCAAACAATGCCCCAGTTTGTCACATCGCTCGATAATAGCCGGTGGATAGTCGAATATGATCTTAATCGGATTCCTGGACATCAGAAATACGAATACAGTGAACACTGCGCAGGCGATGAGTGATTCTATAAGGAATGTCATTGTTCGAAATTATTAAAGGCTTTCCGTAAGGATTTCCTTGATATCCTGCTCGCTCAGCGGAACATAGGCGTTCTCCAAGCCCTCGTTCACGGCGATGTGGTGGGCCATTTCGTCCAGGCGGCTGCTGTCGATGCCCATTTCGCGCAGGTGCATAGGGATGCCGATGCTCTCAAAGAATCGATATGTCTCTTCGATAGCTTTTTCTGCTATTTCGCGCTCCGGCAGGGCGGGGTCAATGCCAAAGACGTTGATGCCGTATTTCACAAAGCGGGGCAGCGTTCGCTCGCTTAGGATATGGCGCATCCAGCGCGGGGTGATGATGGCCAGGCCCTCGCCGTGGGTGATGTCGTAGTAGGCGCTCAGGGCGTGTTCGATGCCGTGGCAGGGCCAGCCGGAGGGGCTGTTGCCCAGGGACAGGATGCCGTTGCAGCCGTAGGTGCAGGCAAGCATCATCTCGGCACGGGCGGTGTATTCTTCCGGATTCTCCAGGCACTTGCGTCCGTTGACCATCAGGCTGCGGAGCATCGACTCGCAAAAGCCGTCGTTAAGTAGCGTGGTGTCGGCCGTAAAGTATTGCTCCATAGTGTGGTTCATAGCGTCGGCGATGCCCGCGGCGGTCTGTTTGCGACTCACGGAGAAGGTAAAGACAGGATCCAGGAATGATGTATGGGGATACAGCAGCGGGTCGCCGTAACCTATCTTGTCGTTTGTCTCTGTACGTGAAATGACGCCATAGGTATCATACTCGCTGCCGGTTGCAGCCAGCGTTATGATGTCAACTATCGGCAGCGCGGCCTGCGCCTTTACTTTGTACGAAATCAAGTCCCAGGGGTCGCCGTCGTATTTGGCACCGGCAGCAATGGCCTTCGAGCAGTCGAGCACGCTGCCGCCACCCACAGCCAGGATAACGTCGATGTTGTGCTCCTTGCACAGGCGCACGCCGTCAAGCACGCTCGGGTCGTACTTGGGGTTGGGCTGGATCCCGGACAGTTCAACGATTTCGTAGCCTTTAAGAAGTTCCAACACCTTCTGGTACAAGCCAATCTTTTTGATGCTGCCTCCACCGTAAGTGAGGAGAATTCTCTTTCCGAACTGTGCCATCACTTCGGGCAGTTTCTCAATGACGCCCTTTCCAAAGACCAGGCGCGTAGGGGTTTGGTAATCAAAGTTTTGCATATTCTATAGTTAATCTAATCTTCCAAAGTCGTCCCAGCCGGGCATCGTCTTGCCATAGTCATCAGAATAATAATTGCTAATATTAGTTTCTGCATATTAATTTAGTTTGCGGTACTGAGTCGGGGTAAGCCCGGTCAAACGCTTGAACATCCGGGTGAAATGCTGGGAATAACCAAATCCGAGTTTGAACGCAATCTAATTGAATTATTTTATTTGCCATAATATACAAAGGTAGTAATCGCCGGCAAACTATAACCTACCTTTTTTGTTGCTACCCCCGCCGTGCAGCGAGGTACACGTGAGCGAGCCTACAAGTATTTCGCTGCAAGTGCACAGGGAGGACAGGTCTGCAGGAAGTGGCGGCGGACAGCGGGCGGCGCAGGATGTCCCGGCCCGGGTGCGGAGGATGACGGGCTGTCGGACGCTACCTACCGGTACTTGCTTTCTTCTTCCAGCAACCAGAGGATGGTCATCTTGGCAATATTTTGAAATTATTGCCAAGGGTATTATCTTTGTCGAAAAATGACAGTATGAAGTATCATATACAAATAACACCAAGGATGTGTGAAGTCAGCGATTTGCTTATTGACAAGCTTGTCGGAGTGGATAACTGCATTTACGAAAGCGGTAGAAATCTCATTGTTGAGGTTCCGCGCAGTGATGTAGAGGCGGCGATAAAAGAACTTCGTACAAGATTTCAGGACGTTGCAGATATTCGAAAGGCCTATCTAATGATAGATGTTCTCCACGATTATATTTTAGTTAAGCCAATGATATCCGAGTCTCCGGTATTTGTGGAGGGAAGGCTTGTTGTTCCGTCTGTTGAGAAAATTATGGTGGACAGGATGTCGGACCGCGAGTATGCTCATTTTGATGCGAAACGAAAACAGAAGGACTTCCAACTTGCCTTCGAACTCTACGGCATCAATAAATCAAGATTGTTGCGATATGCTGCAAGGAAAGGCAAGAAAGATGAGCTCTTGGCTGCTGTATCTGCGATTGACGAGGCCAGAGTTAATACTGTCCACAGTCTTTGTCGAATTATGGAGGATTCGCCTGTGAGCAGAGCCTGGGTTTTCGGATCATTTGCCAGAATGGAAGAGCGTCCGGACAGTGATATAGATGTTCTCGTAGATTTTGAAAAAGACATTAAACTGGGCCTTCTTGGTTTTTCCCGACTTGTTCAGCGGATGGAAAGTGCTGTCGGCAGGAAGGTAGATTTAGTTGAACACGGCGCCCTTAAGCCGTTCGCCAGAGAAAATGTAGAAAGGGAAAAGGTCTTGATATATGAGAGAGCCAGCTAGAGACAAAGGGCGTTTAGAGAATATGGCAGAAGCCGCCGCCTTTGTGCGTCAATTCACAGAAGGAATAGAGTTCGCCACCTTCGTAGAGGATCCCCTTCGCTATTTCGCCATCCTGAAGAATGTGGAGATATTGGAGAGGCCGCCTATATGCTGACACCCGAGTTCAAGCAGAAACATCCGGAAATACCGTGGGAGCAAATCATCGGGATGCGACACGTCCTGGTGCACGACTACTCTACAGTTATGCCTGAGATACTGTGGCATACCGCGACTGTAGAAATACCAGAGTTATTGCCTTTGTTGGATGGGTTGATTCAGAGTATGGAATGACTAACTACCTGTACTTGTTCTCTTCTTCCAGCATCCCGAGGTAGGAGTAGTAGCGGTCGGGGGAGATGTCGCCGGCTTCCACGGCTGCCTTGACGGCGCAACCGGGTTCGTGGGTGTGGGTACAGGGGGTAAAGCGGCAGTTGTCCATCACCCTCAGCATCTCCGGGAAATATGTGCTCAGCTCTTCCTTCTTGAAGTCGACCAGGCCGAAGCCGCGGATGCCGGGGGAATCGATAATGAAACCGCCGGTGGCAATCGGGTACATTTCGTAGAAGGTGGTGGTGTGGCGTCCCTGAAGGTGGGCGGCAGAAATCTCCGCGGTGCGGATGTAGTCCAGCGACGGGTCCATCGCTTTTATGAGCGAGCTTTTGCCCACGCCGGAGGTGCCGGAGAACAGGTTCACTTTGCCGCTCAGGCGCGCCCGCAGCGCATCGACCCCCTCGAGTGTGATGGCGGAAACTTCCAGGATTTCATAGCCGGCGGAATCGTAGATGCCACGGAAGGCTGCGGCCATATCTTCAAGTTCACCTTCGTAGAGGTCGCGCTTGTTTATGACTATTGTCACCGGCACGCCATATGCCTCGCAGGTCACCAGGAACCGGTCCACGAAGGCCAGCTTGGTCTCCGGATAGGCCATCGTCACAATCAGATATGCGTGGTCTACATTGGCGGCGATTATGTGCGCCTCGCGCGAGAGGTTGGCGCTGCGGCGTATTATATAGTTTTTGCGCGGTTGGATGGCGTCTATCACGCTCATCCCCTCCTCAAAAGTGTAGTCCACGACATCGCCCACGGCGACAGGATTGGTGGCGGTGGAGCCCTTCAGACGGACCTTGCCGCGCAGCACGGCGGGGAACAGGTTCCACTCGGGCAGGCGGCTCAGCAGATAGTGGCTGCCGGTGTGCTTTACCACAACCGCCCGGCCCTGTGCCGGTATGTTGGAAATTTCTGTCATTTAAGCAGCTGCCTCCGCTTTTTTAGGACGACGATATATTATCATTACTGCGATGGCTGCCGCCAGAAGCGCCCAGCCGCCAATCAAACCGGCCGCGGTTGGCCCCAGCAGCGGGGCGTCGTTGGCAGCTATAAAGTACGTAGGCGCAGCGGCAAAGCCGTTCACCGCGCCGTGGCCTATCACAGCCGGCCATACGCTGCCCGCCCGCTCGCTCCACCAGGTGAAAAGCGTGCCTAGGGCGATGCAAAAAAGGCACATCATTGCAATGCCGACCCACGGCGCGCCGGCGTATTCGGTGCCGTAGTTGTGTCCCATTGCGATTATGGGTGCGTGCCACAGGCCCCAGATTATACCGCCCAGCAGTACTGCGGGCACAAATTTGATTTTCTTGCGCAGTTTGGGCATCATATAGCCCCGCCAGCCCCACTCCTCACCGAAACAGGTTATTACATTGAGCAGCGGCGCCATAAGCACGGCGACGATTAAATCAAGCCAGACTTTCTGCTCCATCTGCTCCGGCGTAATGGTAACACCCATCTCGGCGCTCTGCTGCATTACATACGAATGGGTCGGGTCAAACCGCTCCGGGAATATCAGGAAATAGGCCACCGCGCCCAGCGTGCAAAGCACACTCGGTGCCAGCCAGGCGGCAACGTAAGGTTTCCACCGGCCATCTTTGAAATTGACGGCGAGGCGGGAGTTCTTGAAGCCCTCCTTGGTGAGCAGCCGCGTGGCAAGCACGCACAGCGCCGGCACAAACATCATTGCCGCCACAATGCCCTGAGCCATAACGCTTTTGCCGTAGCCGGCCTCGGCTACTATAGGTTTTACCACCAAAAATTCCAGCGCCCACGTTATGGCGAACGTCAGCACCAGATATATTATCACTCTTTTTGTCTCTTTCATAAGGGCAAAGTTATCCTTTTTTGCGTAATTTTGGGAAAATATCGACTTACCTATGAAACACTTCAGGTTTTTAGCTCTTTTTGCAGCGGCCGCACTGCTGTCCGGCTGCGGTGTGTCAAACAAGCAGCATAAACAGTCCATCGCCCTGTTCGGCGGGTCGTTCACCGTTATAGGGGCTTCGGCCGTCGCCACCGACTATTGGGAGGAGCAGCTGAACGCGACCGTTACCAAATACGGCGTGGGCGGCGCTGGCTTTTCCAACATCACGCAGAGCGAGGGGAAGCACATCCAGTGGCAAATTGACCAGGCCTGCGCCCCCGACGCGCCGGTCTATGACACCTACGTGCTTTGGGCCTCCACCAACGATTTTTCCCAGGCCAACACCCGCTCCGGCGACCCGTGGGACTATACCGAATACGACGGTTATGACGAGAGCAAACTCGACACCCAGTGCGGCGGCATCAACTACGCCTTCAAAAAGATACGCCAGAAGGCCCCCAAGGCCCGCATCCTGTTTATGACATCGACCAAATGTCTCAACACCCCCGGCAGCGGCACCGACATAAATTACCGTGGCCCGGAGGGAGGTATGAACCTGTTTGTGGACAAGCAGATGCTCTGCTGCCGCGCCGCCGGCGTGCCATATCTGGACCAGTTCACCGTACCGCCGTTTGGCGAGAACAATGTAGACCAATATACCGAGAGCGACCATCTGCACCTTAACGCGGCGGGCTACGAGGCGCTGCGGGAGCTGCAGGTGCGCTTCCTGCGCGAGGGCAAGACCATTGCCGGCCGGCACTTTGTTATCAACGGCCATTCCGACACCGATTTCCCTAACTATCAGCGCTATGCGGTGGCCAATACGGCCGTGGCCGAGGCTCCGGTGGCGGTACTTTTCGGTGACTCCATAACCGACGGCTGGCCGCGTGCCGACGAGGCCTTCTTCACCGACAACAACTTTGTGGGCCGCGGCATCAGCGGCCAGACCACCGTGGACGCGCTGGCCCGCTTCCGGGCCGACGTGGTGGCGCTCCACCCCAAATATGTCGCAATCCTTATCGGCACCAACGACCTTGCGGAGAACGACGGCGGCATTGCTATGGAGAACATTGTGGGCAACATCGCAAATATGGTGGAGATTGCCCTCGCCAACGACATAATACCGCTGGTTTGCTCCCCCATTCCCGCAGCGGCGTACCCGTGGCGGCGTGAACTTGGCCCGCAGGCCAGCAACGTCAAGACCCTGGGCACGATGGTAAAGCGGATGACCGAAGAGAAAAACGTAACTTACGTTGATTACTGGACGGCAATGAACGACGGCCACGGCGGCCTTGCCCCGGAGCACTCCGAGGACGGCGTGCACCCCACTCTGGCGGGCTACAAGATTATGGAAGAGGTTCTTTTGAACTACATCAAATAAACGCGGCGTATGGACATCGGCAGGCTTTCCGACAACGGCGGGGATGTGACCGTCTCCGTGGTAATGTGCACCTACAACGGCGCAAAATACCTGCCGGAACAGTTGGACAGTATACTGGCGCAGACCTGCCACGCAGACGAAATTATTGTTCAGGACGACCTCAGCACCGACGGCACAATGGCGGTATTGCATGAATATGCCCGCAAGGACCCGCGCATAAAGGTGTTTTCTACCGAAGAAAGTCGCGGCATCAACCACAATTTTATCACAGCCATAGAAAAGGCGCAGGGCGATTTGATTGCCTGGAGCGACCAGGACGACATTTGGGCGGAGGACAAGATAGAAAAACTAAAGGCTGCGCTGCAGCAGAACGATGCGTGGATAAGTTTCCACATCACCCGCCCATTCGCCGGCGAGCGCCCGCCGCAGGACGACAACTACGACCACCGGGTGCCCAACTTCGGCCTGGAGCGGGAGGTGTTCCTGGGCACGGTGTCGGGACACACAATGATGTTCCGCCGCAGTCTGCATCAAGATTTTATGAAGCGGTTCCCGGCCTCGGAAATCGAGCGCATAGGAGAATCGTTCTATTACGATACCATCCTCTCTATTGTGGGCAACGCTTACGGGAAAAACTTTCTTGTAATGGAGCCTCTGGATTTCCACCGCCGGCTGGATTCTTCTGTTTCGGGCGGCAAGGACTCTGCCAAATTTGAGCGATCCGCAGGCAATGCAATCCGCCAAGTTTTCAGAAACCTGAATCCGAGCCGCCGCCGTGCCATCCGCCCCTTTGTGAAGCGGCGGATGGACAATATGGAGCGCATTTTGGACCGCTATCCGGACGCGTCCCAAACCGACGGCGTCAGAAGCATAATTCGCGCATACAGGAGCCCGGCCAGATTGGTGCAATTCCCGCACGCCCTTGTCCGTCAGCGGGATAAAATCTTTTATTCGAAAGAGAAAAACGATATGGTCGCCCGCCTCCGGGCGGTCGTTTTCGCCATAACCTATCAGGATTATTTTGAAATATGCCTAAAATAATGCGGCCCGGCCGGCGCTTTTTGTGATAATTGCCCCGGAAGTGCATTTAATAAGAAACGATTGTTACTATGAAAAAACTCACTTTGATATTTGCGGCCGCCCTTATGTTGCTCGGCGGCGTTTCTTGCGACAAGAATAACCCCCGAAACAATCCCTACACCCCAATCGACCTCAGCACCAAGGCGGGTGTGTTTGTACAGGAGGGCAACAATTTCGCCCTAAATTTTATTGAGAAAGTGGGCGCTTCCACCCAGGACGACTACATTATGTCCCCCTTGAGTATGCAGTTCCTGCTGGGGATGATTTTGGACGGCGCGCAGAACGAGACTGCGGAGGAGATTTGCAAAGTGCTGGGCTACGGCGCGGGCGAGACCGACGCCGTGAACGAATATTGCCTGGCGATGCTAAAGCAGCTCCCCGCCCTGGACAGGAAAACCACCCTAAAAATAGCCAACGCTATATTCGTGGACGACGGCTGGCCCCTCAAGAAAGATTATGTAGACGCCGTGAGCCGCTATTACCAGGCCAAGATAGAAAACCTCAAATTCAGCGATGTAGATGGCAGCACCCAGCGTATAAACCGCTGGTGCAAGGATCAAACCAACGGGATGATTCCCAAGATATTGGACAGCGTAGACCCCGATATGCTGGCCTATCTGCTCAATGCGCTGTATTTCAAGAGCCAGTGGAAAGAAAAGTTCGAAAAGAGTGCTTCTGCACAGGAGCCCTTTGTGAACGAAGCCGGCATCAAGTCCGAAAAACTGATGATGAAGCAAGATAAGAATTTCCCCTATACAGAAAACGATGTATTTCAGGCGGTCCGCCTGCCCTACGGCAACGGCGCGTTTGCAATGACGGTGCTTCTGCCGCAAAAGGGGCACAAGGTGGCCGAGATAGTACCCGTGCTTCGCAAGGAAGGCGGCTGGAACGAGTTTTTCCGCACCATGGACACCTACGACGTGGATTTGTGGCTCCCCCGCTTCGAGACCAAGTTCAGCATCCAGCTCAAAGACATCCTCTCCGCAATGGGTATGCCCCGCTCCTTTGACCCGGAAAAGGCCCAGTTCCGTGCAATGTCGCCCAACGCCTTGTATCTGAGCTTCGTTAAGCAGGATGCCATAATCAAGGTGGACGAAGAAGGGACCGAGGCCGCCGCGGTTTCGATTGGCGGAATGGTGAAGGACGCCGCCCCGGCGCCAGGCGAGCACGTGGTGTTCCACGCCGACCATCCGTTTATGTACATAATTTCCGAGACCAGCACCGGCGCAATTCTGTTCGCCGGCCGATATGGAACAAAATAATTGTATATTTGCCTCTACAAATAACTGATATATGAAAAAGAAACTTCCACTTATCATCGGCATTGCCGTCTTTGTTATTATACTGCTTCTGTGCTGCACCAAAATGGTGGACAACAGCGAGATAGGCATCAAGTTCCGCAAATTCTCCCTCACCGACCAGGGCGAGCTCTACGCCACCCCGGTGAGCGGTCTCATTTTTTATAACCCCATCACCACCAGCGTGTTCACCTACCCGGTGTATATCCAGCGCGTCAACTACAACCCGTTCACGGTAACTACCCGCGACGCCGCCGAATTCCTGATGGACCCGCTGCTGGCATACCAGCTCAAGCGCGACAAGGCGGCCTACGTGTTCAATAAGTACCGCCGTTCGCTGCGCGACATCGAGGCGGGCTATATGCGCACCTGCATCTACGACGCTTACCGCATCTGCGCCAACAACTACACCTCCGACGAACTTATGGCCAACCGCGCCCGGTTCGAGAGTGAGGTGCGTGTGATGCTGGAAAAGAGCCTGGGCGACGAAGGGTTCCTGGTGAATGAATTCACCTCGCAGATAACCCCGCCACAGTCCCTCTCCGCAGCCATCGAGGCCAAGAACCAGGCCATCCAGGAAGCCCTTAAGGCAGAAAACCTGGTGAAGCAGGCCGAGGCCAACGCGCAGATTGCAATTGCCAAAGCCAAAGGTGAAGCAGAGGCTATGCGGGTTAAGGCCGACGCCGAGGCCTACTACAACCGCACCATCTCGGCTTCGCTGAGCCCCTTCATCATCCAGGAAGACTGGATCGAAAAATGGGACGGCAAACTCCCCGAAGTCTCCGCCGGCGGCTCCGGTATGATGCTCAACCTCCCCGCCCTTTCAAAATAAACGGATTATGAAGAAACTCTTTGCTATTATCATCGCCCTGCTGGCAGTTGTCCTGACAAGCTGCCTGGAAGAGGCGGGCGCCCCCGTAACCAAAGAATTTGCAGCGGGCAACAATTATGACGAACTGGAGATAAGCAATGCATTTGACGTATATGTAGACCCCGCGGCCACCGCAGTGACCATCACCGCCGGCGAAAACCTTATGCAGCGGGTTGTGGTAACCCAGCAGGAAGGCACGCTCAAGATATATCACGAGCCGTTCCTGAGCCTGCATCCCGGCGAGCTCAAGGCCATTATTCCGTATAGCGCAGCGCTCAAGAGCATAGATATGTCGGGCGCGGGCTCCTTCCACTCTCCGATTCCCGTCGCCGCCGAAAAAGTGGATATCGAAATTTCAGGCGCTGCCCGCTTCCTGAGCGACATAGCGGCGGACGAGGTTGACTTCGACCTTTCCGGAGCCTGCTCTTTCAAAGGCCAGGTGCTGGCTTCAAAACTGGATATGGAAATCTCCGGCGCAGCCGAACTGGACCTGACCGGCCACGCCGACGCGCTTACCCTGGATGTCAGCGGCGCCTGCAAAATGATGGACAATGTTGTTGACGGAATGTACAGCTTTATGTGCAACACCTGCGAGGGCTTGGCCTCCGGCGCCTGCAAGCTGTATATCCACTGCACGGAGTCTATCAATGTAAGCCTTTCCGGCGCGGGCGAACTGCACTACACCGGCAGCGCCGCCACCACCGGCAGCTCCACCTCCGGCGCCTCCAAAATAATCCACGACGTGTTCTAGCGGCCGTTCGCTGCCCGGGGCCGGGACCCCCTGCACCCACACTCACGAACCCGGCTGCGCCGTCAAGGCCGCCGTGGAAGCAGGCGCCATCTCCCCCGACCGCTACTACTCCTACCTCGGGATGCTGGAAGAAGAAAGCAAGTACCGATAGGCCGCGCCCGGACGCCCGTCATTCTCCGCGCCCGGGGCCGCTTCCTCACCCCAATCCACCTGCCCCATTGCAGCGAAATCCACGTGAGCACGTTCACGTGTACCTCGCTGCACGAAAACCGGGCAAACCCCGCCCTGCGCTGCAGCGAAATCGCTGTAGGCTCGCTCACGTGTACCTCGCTGCACAGCGACTGCGTCCGTTGTGAGACGAGGTGCGCCGACTAATAAAAAAATGGTATCTTAGAGCTATGAAATGCGCTCACATCTTTTCCATATTGTTCGCCATCTTTCTGTCATTGGCCGCTTTTGCCAATGATAATGATATAGACTTGCAACATTCGTTGGTTATCAATCTGGGCGACATAACCCCGGATGACGTTCAGATTATCGGCCACGTGCAAGGTCTGCTGGTGCGCGACGACTACGCCTTCGTGTTCCACCACGGTGGGCAGGTCCTGGCGTATAATCTCGAAGAGCGGCAGTTTGTTTCGTCTTTTTACCTGCCCGGCAATACCTCCCACTGTAACAATGCCTCCTTCGGGACGAAAATGTATTCTTCCAAATCCCGGTTCCCGATGGTGTACGTCTCAGATTGCACTCACGACGGGTCGTGCTATGTGTACGATTTGTATACAGATCACGCGATAGAGGTGCAGCGTATTTTCCTTGCCGACACCCCGGTGCCTGTAGAATGCGGCACAGGGTGGTTTATAGATGAGAACGCGAACAAACTGTGTATGCACTGGTTTGGCAAGGTTTGGTCGTTTCGCATTCCGTCCAAGCATAAAAAGATTGTCCGCCTATCTGTGGCTGGGAAAGAAGCTGCCGGCTTGATGAACACCCCGGTTGTGCATCAAGGGGCCTGTGCTTATCAAGGATATCACTTTTTCCCTTGCGGATTTGCCGGGGAGCCCACATATATAACCGTCAATGACCCCGCCTCCGGCCAAACCTGGAACTTCCGCACCGACACCACCGTTTGTCCCTATGAGCCGGAGGGTGTCTGCGGATGGGACGGCGGCATTTATGTTACATACTCCGGCAGCGGCCGAGATGTGTTCCTATATCGCTTCGAGATCAGAAAGAAATAAACGCCGTACAGCGTGACGAAGCGGGAAAGAGCTATATGGCAAGGCACCGGCGAATTTGGGCCCTGTCGGTTTTGCGCCCTTTGAAGGGGTTTGTACTGCCGGAGAAGGAGCGTGCGGCCGTTTTCCACTGTGCCGCCTCCTGCCAAATTAGATTGCCAAGATCTGCCCGTTTTGATTCAGAAAGTCGATATATAGTGAGAGGTTCGTTCTCCTTGAGAAGCCGGGGCAGGTAGTAATCGTCGACAATATGGCACAGTTCCAAGTCTGTAAGCAGGCTTTTGTTGACGCGCCCGAGTTCATTTACCAGCGCATCTTTGACATTGAAGACTGGAACCCCTTGTTCAATGGTTTCCAAGGTGACGGGCGGCAGGTCGTTTTCTTCTGTTTGTTCACTTGCTATCTTTTCGTCTGTTATGCGGTTCATCTGAAACAAGAAGTTTCGGGGAGACATATGCAATTCTTCAACGTAGGCGGTATCCAAAATGTCTGCCCGCAATATCAATCCGTTGGGCAGCATCCGGTATTGAAGTGGCAGGGACTTGTGGTGAGGAAGATAAATGTGCCTTTTTTCTGAAAGCAGGTACATAGTTGGCTCTTCTCTGCAGAAGTCTTTGCGGAACATTGAGTTGACCGAACAATGGGGATACCCGAACGGAGTGGCGGCCAGGCCGTGATGCAACCCCTGCCTAAGGACATAGTTCAGAGCAGTGACTGTATGGTGCATACCATCCACGACAGACGAAAAACATACCCGCTCGCCCAAGTTGCCTTTACGATAGTACTTGGCGTTGAAGTATCTGGTGTATGCATACCGGTCTCTTGTCACCACCTCTTTTGCATTGTCGGTTTGCAGAAGTTTGTGGTTGTGGGTTGTCATAAAGGCTTCTGCCAGAAGCCGGGATTCGGTTTCGAGCACGGCGAGCGCCAGGCAGTTGAACCCCATATTGAGGTCTGCCTCGTTGCGATACATTACTTCGTCGTGCGACGAAAGACACAGATGAACTGTCTTTCTCATAATACCCTTCGTGCCTCCCTGCACAAAATCTAATTATTAATGAACTGTCAAGTACAAATATAGTCGGGCAAAAGGTCTTCTACAAGAGGTTGCAGCGAAATACTTGTGGGCACGCTCACGTGTACCTCGCTGCACGAAAACCGGGCAAACCCCGCTCCACCCTGCAGCGAAATACCTGTGGCGCACCCCACGTGTACCTCGCTGCAAAAAGGCCTTCCCCGGGCCGGCGCCCGGGATTAAATCCGGTACTCCATCCCGTGCTCGTCGAGGAAGTCGAGAAGAGCGGGTTCGGGAGAAATCATAAATTTTTTAGAGAAGAATTCGCACTCGCGCTTGCCAGCGTCGTCAAAGATGCGGATGTACAGGCGGGCGTGGCCGGGGTTCTTTTTGCAGAGTTTGAAGAAGTCCTTTTGGAAGGACTCGGTGAGTTTTTCCATAGGGATGCTCACGTGGAACTCCTTGACCATCGTCTCCTTGAGGTTTGCCAGCAGCACTATGTCCTTGACGCGGAGCTGGTAGACCGCCGCCCGGGCGCCGCCGTTCTGGTCCCTGTCGGAGGTGCGCTCGTAGCGCTGCTCCACCACGCACTTGACAAGCAGCGGCGTGTTGACCACGGTGTACTGCATAAACTTCTCGTAGTCCTTGCCAAACAGGGCGAACTCGAACGAGCCGGAGAAATCTTCCAGCACGAATTTGCAGAAGGGCTTGTTGTTTTTGGACATCTTCTGCTCCACTTCGGTCACTATGCCGGCAATGTCGAACTGCTTGTTAAGCACGGACTTGTCCAGCTTGAGCTGGCCCTCCCTCACAAGCTTCTCCTGCTCCGGGATTTCGTTCTTTATCTGGTCCAGCCGGCTCACCGGGCAATTTGAGAAGAACGTGCACTCAAAGCGGTATACGTCCAGCGGATGGGCGCTCAGGTACATTCCCACAACCTCTTTTTCTTTCTTTAGAATCTCCATCCGGTTCTCTTCCGGCACGGGCGGGAACTCCGGGCGCACCGGCTTTAGCTCCGCCATCTCGCCAAACAAAGTGAAGGCGTTGTTGAGGGCACTGTTGTGGTATTTTGAGGCGTAGCCGATAACCGCGTCTATAAACATCTCGCCCTTTGGCGTAAAGGCAAAGAACTGGCTGCGGCCAGCTTCCGGGAAGCCGTCGAACGCCCCCGCGCAAACGAGACTCTCGAGCACTTTTCGGTTGAGGGTGGTGTTGGGCACCCGCTCCACAAAGTCGAAGAAATCTTTGAACGGCCCGCCGCTTTCGCGGATTTTGATTATCTCGTTGATGACGTTGGGGCCGACCCCCTTGATGCCGCCCATACCAAAGCGGATGGCGCCCGATTTATTCACTGTGAATTCGGTGGAACTCTCGTTGATGTCGGGGCCTAGCACTTTGATGTGCGACCGCCGGCAGTCCTCCATAAGCTTGGCAATCTCCTCCATATTGTTGAGGTTGCAGCTCATATTGGCGGCCATAAACTCTGCGGGGTAGTGGGCCTTCAGATATGCGGTCTGATATGCCACCCAGGCGTAGCAGGTTGCGTGAGACTTGTTGAAGGCGTAAGAGGCGAACTTTTCCCAGTCCTTCCAGATTTTGTCCAGAACCTTTTCCGGGTGGCCGTTGGCAATGCCGCCCTCCATAAATTTGCTCTTGAGGCCCATCAACGTATCTATCTGCTTCTTACCCATTGCCTTGCGCAGCGTGTCGGCCTGGCCCTTGGTGAAATTCGCCAGCTTCTGGCTCAGAAGCATCACCTGCTCCTGATATACCGTGATGCCGTAGGTGTCCTTGAGGAACTCCTCCATTTCCGGCAGGTCGTATTTGATGGGCTGCAGGCCCAGCTTGCGGTCTACAAAATCGGGGATGTAGTCCATCGGGCCGGGGCGGTAGAGGGCGTTCATCGCAATCAGGTCCTCGAAGCGCTCCGGGTGGAGCTTCTGGAGCCAGGTGCGCATACCGTCGCTTTCGAACTGGAACACGGCGGTGGTATCGCCGCGGCCGTACAAATCCAGCGTCAGCTTGTCGTCTATCGGAATCTTCTCGATATCTATATCCTTGCCGTGCCCCGCCTTTATCAAATCCAACGCCTTGTGAATTATAGAGAGGGTGTTGAGCCCCAGAAAGTCCATCTTGAGCATACCGACGTCCTCGATGTAGTGGCCGTCGTATTGCGAGGTGCAGAGGTCCTTGCCGCTCTTGTTGTCCTTAGACAGGCAGATGGGTATGAATTCGCCTATTTCGCCCGGGCCGATTATGGTGGCGCAGGCGTGCTGGCCTACCTGCTGGATGCACCCCTCGAGTTTTTCGGCGTAATAAAGCACCTCCTTGACCTGGTCGCTGCCTTTCTCCAACTCGTTCTTGAACTCCGGCACCAGGCGGTAGCAGTTGGCCAGGGTAATTTTAACGTCGACCTCCTCCTTGCCCACCTGGAACTGCTTGCCATCTTCCTCAACCACCTTGAACCCGGGCCTGAGAGTGTCCAGCTTGGGATTGAAGGGATATTTTTTCTCTACCTTTTCGCTGAGGCGGTCGGGGACCATCTTGCTAAGGCGGGCCGATTCGTCCAGGCTCAGCTGGCTGATGCGGGCCACGTTCTTTATGGCACCCTTGGCCGCCATCGTGCCAAAGGTGATGACGCGGGAGACGTGGGTGACGCCGTAGGTCTTCTCTACATATTCGTGTGCATAATCCAGATTTTCGAAGTCGACGTCAATATCGGGCATCGAAATGCGGTCCGGATTTAGGAAACGCTCGAACAGCAACTGATATTTGATGGGGTCCAAGTTGGTGATGCCCAGGCAGTAAGCCACCACGCTGCCGGCAGCGGACCCACGGCCGGGCCCCACCAGGTCGCCTGCGGCGCGGCAGGCGGCGATGTAATCCTGGACAATAAGGAAATAGTCCGGGAAGCCCATGCGGGCTATGGTCTTAAGCTCGAAATCGATGCGGGATGTCTGCTCTTCGGTGAGGGTGTCGCCGTAGCGGCGGTGGGCGCCTATGTATGTCAAGTGGCACAGGTAGGCCACCGAGCGGCAGAAGTCGTCGCCGCGGTATTCGCGGGATATCTCCTTGCCATCCTTGTCCTTCTTGATTTCCCACTTGCCCTCTTCTATCACACCCTTGTACTTCTCCAGCTGATTGTCTATGTCGGCCAAAAAGGCGGAGTCTATGTTGAACTTGGGGAGGATGTGGCCGCGGTCAATCTTGTAGTTTTCTACCTTGCCGGCAATCTCCAACGTGGTGGCGAGCGCCTCGGGATGGTCCGGGAAAAGCGCCGCCATCTCCTCCTCCGTCTTGATGTATTCCTGCTGGGTGTAGTGCAGGCGCTTGGTGTCGGTTACGTTTGCGTTGGTGGTGAGGCAGATGAGCCGGTCGTGCACCGGGCCGTCTTCCTTGCGGATAAAGTGGGCGTCGTTGGTGGCGACGGTCTTTACGCCGTGCTTTGCGGCCAGTTCGAATATCTTTTCGCACACCTTGCTCTGGTCTTCGTACACCCGGAACACCTCGCGGTATACTTCGGGGTCCAGCCCCTGCAGCTCCGTCTTGTGGAGCATCACCTCCAGGTAATAATCGTCCCCGAAAACCCTCTTGTGCCACTCGATGGCCTCTTCTGCGGCGGCAATATTGTCCGCGAGAATGTTCTGGGGAATTTCGCCGGCCAGGCAGGCGGAGCAACAAATCAGGTTCTCGTGATATTTTTCGATAATCTCGTGGGTGACTCGGGGCTTGTAGTATTTGCCCTCCATATGCCCGATGGAGACTATCTTCATAAGATTCTTGTACCCCTCGTAGTTCTTTGCCAGCAAAATCAAGTGGTAGTAACTGCGGTGCTCCGGGTCCTTGAGGCGGTGGTCGTAGTGGCGGGTGACGTACACCTCACAGCCGATAATAGGCTTGACAATCAGGTTTTTATTCTCGTCGAGATTGGCTTTGTCGTACGCGTGTTTGAAAAACTCCTTCACGCCGTACATATTGCCGTGGTCGGTTATGGCGATGGCGGGCATACCCAACTCCCGGGCGCGCGCGAAGAGCTTCTTGATGGAGCTCAGGCCGTCAAGGATGGAGTATTGCGTATGGACGTGAAGGTGTACGAACGACATATGCTAAAAGCTGATTAGCGATTTGCCGGTCATTTCTGCGGGCTGCGGGATGCCCATAAGGGCCAGCATAGTGGGGGCGATGTCGGCCAGGCGGCCGTCTTTAACGCTCTTGACGTCGTCGTCCACAACCACGAACTGCACCTTGTTGAGGGAGTGGGCGGTGTTGGGGCTGCCGTCCGGGTTCACGGCGTTGTCTGCATTGCCGTGATCGGCTGTAATCAGCACGCTGTAGCCGTGGGCGCGGGCCACTTCCACCACCTGTCCGGTGAGTTCATCGATGGTTTTGACGGCCTTGCAAATGGCGTCGTAGACGCCGGTGTGGCCCACCATATCGCCGTTGGCGAAGTTCAGGATAACCATATCGTGCTTCTCGGTTTTGAGGTCCGCCATAAGGGCTTCGGCCACTTCGGGGGCGCTCATTTCCGGCTGCAGGTCGTATGTGGCAACTTTGGGGGAATTGATGAGTATGCGGTCTTCGTTCTCGAACGGAGCTTCGCGGCCGCCGTTGAAGAAGAAGGTAACGTGGGCATATTTTTCGGTCTCAGCAATGCGCAGCTGGCTGCGTCCGGCAGCGGCAACTGTCTCTCCCAGAGTCTTTTGTACATTTTCCTTGTCGAAGAGTATATGCAGCCCGGTGAACTTGTCGTCGTATGGTGTCAGGCAGCAGTAGTAGAGGGGGATGGTGTGCATCCCGGCCTCCGGCATATCCTGCTGGGTGAGGACGGCAGTAATTTCGCGGGCGCGGTCGTTGCGGAAGTTGAAGAAGATAACCGCGTCGCCCGCCTTGATGGTGGCGACGGGGGCGCCGGCAGCATCTACCACGCAAATCGGCTTTATGAATTCGTCCGTGACGCCTTCGTCGTAAGATTCCTGGATGGCGGCCACGGCGCTGGTGGCTTTCTTGCCTATGCCGCTCACTATCAGGTCATAGCCCTCCTTGACGCGCTCCCAGCGTTTGTCGCGGTCCATAGTGTAATAGCGACCTATTACGCTGGCTACCTTACCGGTGGTTTCCGCCATTCTGGCTTCGAGTTCCTCTACAAAGCCCTTTCCGCTGCGGGGATCGCAGTCGCGGCCGTCCATAAGGCAGTGAACGAACACCTTGTCCAGCCTTTCCTGCTTGGCAACAGCCAGGAATTCATAAAGGTGATTCAGCGAGCTGTGCACGCCGCCGTGGCTGGCCAGACCCATAAAATGAAGCGCGCAGCCGGTCTTCTTGACATACTCGTAAGCCGCAGCTATTTCTTTGTTTGCCAGCAGCTTATGCTCGCGGCAGGCCATATTTATCTTGACCAGATCCTGATAAACGATGCGGCCGCCGCCAATGTTGAGGTGACCCACCTCGCTGTTGCCCATCTGCCCGTCCGGCAGGCCGACGTCCTCGCCGCAGGCGTCAAGGTGTGAGAAAGGGTATTTTGCCCGCAGGGCGTCTATGTGCGGCTGTCCCTGGGTGTATATTGCGTTGCTGTGGTCTTTTTTGCCTTCGCCCCAGCCGTCCAGAATCATAAGTAAAACCTTCTTATCCATATCAAAAAATCGTTTGAATTTGCTAAATTTGTAGTCTACAAAGGTAGACCAAAATATGAAGAAAAAGAACAGCAAAAAGAAAGTTCTTGACAAGAAAAATACAAGAGGCAGAGGGCCAGTGCGTTTCAGTTCCAAAGGGCGCCAGAGCAAGAGTCAGGAAGAGCTTAAAGGAGTCGTGAGCCTCACCCGCGACGGCCTCGGATTCGTGGTCGCAGAGGGCCAGGAAGACGATATTTTTGTCAAACCCAGCCATTTGCGCGGGGCGCTTAACGGCGACACAGTGAAGGTTGTGGCCAGCAAGAAAAAGACGGGCGCCCGCCGCGAGGGCGAGGTGGTGCGCATAGTGGAGCGCAGCGCCAAGCCGCACATCGGGGTGCTGGTGGTGCGCGGCCGGCAGGTCTGGGCCATCGTCGAGAGCGCCAGGATGCCCTACGACATCCGCATCCCCCTGGAAAACGGGGAGGAACTGCCCACCATAGGCGGCATCAAGGCGCAGAACGGCACCAAGGTGGCGGTTCTGGTCACCGACTGGCCGCGCAAGAGCCTGGAGCCCATCGGCAAGATTGTGGACGTGCTTGGTAAACCGGGCGAAAACAACACCGAAATGCACGCCATCCTGGCGGAATACGGCCTGCCGTACCGCTTCGAACCCGAGGTGGAAGAAGCCGCCAACAAAATTTCGGACAAGATTACCGAGGCGGACATAGCCCGCCGCAAAGACTATCGCAAGGTTACCACCTTTACCATAGACCCCGCCGACGCCAAGGACTTTGACGACGCCCTGTCGTTCCTCAAACTGGACAACGGCAACTATGAGGTGGGCGTGCACATTGCCGACGTGACCCACTACGTTCGCCCCGGCGACACGGTGGACAAAGAGGCCTACAACCGCGCCACCAGCGTCTATCTGGTGGACCGCACCATCCCGATGCTGCCGGAAAACCTCTCCAATAAGCTCTGCTCGCTGCGACCGCACGAAGACAAGCTCTGCTTCTCCGCTATCTTTGAGATGACTGCTGAGGCGGTGGTAAAGGAGGTGTGGTTCGGCCGCACCGTTATCAATTCGGACGAGCGCTTCGACTACGAACAGGTGCAGGCTATGATAGAGGGCGGCGACGGCCCCCTCAAAGATGAGATAATGACTCTCCACGGCCTGGCGCAGATACTGCGCAAGAACCGTTTTGCCAAGGGTGCCATAAACTTTGAGCGCCCGGAAATGAAGGTCGAGATAGACGAAGCGGGCCGCCCGGTGAACGTATACCAAAAGATCAGCAAAGAGAGCAACTTCTTGATAGAGGAGTTTATGCTGCTGGCCAACCGCAACGTGGCGGAGTTCGTGGCAAAGAAGGCGGGCTATAAAGACCCTACCTTTGTCTACCGTATCCACGAGGCGCCCAACGCCGACAAGCTGGGCAGCCTGCGCAGCTTTGCCGGGAACTTCGGCTACAAGCTGGGCCCTACCGAATCTACCAAGCAGACCGCCAAGAGCCTTAACGCCCTGCTGGGCCAGGTAAAGGGCAGCGCCGCCGCGAATGCCATAGAGATGCTGGCGCTGAGGGCAATGGCCCGCGCCTGCTATTCCACCGACAATGTGGGCCACTACGGCCTGGCGTTCCCCTTCTACACTCACTTCACCAGCCCCATCCGCCGCTATCCCGATATGATGGTGCACCGCCTCCTCACCAAATATCTGGAGGCGTTCTACTCCGGCCGCAAGCTGGATCAGATGCCCGACAAGGGGACCTACCAGGTTTGGTGCGAATACACCTCCGCCCGCGAGCAGGTGGCAGCCGACGCCGAGCGCGCCAGCACCAAATACAAACTCACCGAGTTTATGCAGGACAAGATAGGGCAGGAGTTCGACGGCACCATAAGCGGCCTTACCGACTGGGGTATGTACGTGGAAATAGAGCCCAGCAAGGTGGAGGGTATGGTCTCCCTGAAGGCTATCAGCGAAGATTATTTCACCTTTGACGAGGAGAAGTACCGCACTGTGGGCAAGCACACCGGCCGCGTGTTCACGCTGGGCGACAAGGTGCGCGTGCGCGTGCTGCGCGCCTCTCTGGAGCAGAAACAGATAGACTACGAGCTTATCTGGGACGACAAATCAGGAAAATAAATCGTGCAGCACCGCCAGCGAGCGGATGTTTAGGTTTTGCGAAAGATGGTAGGACAGGTATTCTACCATTTTTTGTGCAAAGCCGCCGCGCGCATCGCGGGAGAGGGGGAGGGCCATCGCCTCCGGCCGGGGCAGCGAAAGTATGCCGTGCAGCAGTTGCGAATGCTCGGCGGTGAAGGTCTCCGCCAGGCTGTCGGCGGCTGTGAATTCTGCCGTAAACGGCTGGAACAGAGGCGAGTGTGGCGCAAAATTGTCTTTGGGCTGCAGCCCCAGCGCCCGGCAATAATCCACCAGAAAGCATAGGTGGAAGTTGGCCACGCTGCCCGTTTCGGCGTCCAGGCGGGCGATGCTGTCTTCCAGAAAATCGAAAAGGTCGGCGTCCATAGAGCCGTCCAGCAGGCTGCGGTACAACAATTCGCCTATGAACAGCGCAATGGCGCTCTTGTAGGGGTCGGTGCGGATGGCGTTCAAGCCGTAGGGGCTCTCGTACTCCTTTATATATTCCAAGTCCCCCTTGCCGCCGGTGGCGATTACGTCCAGAATACCGAGGCTGTGGAAATAATTGAGCCCGCCGCGCCCCTTGCCGGCGCCGCGAAGGAAGAAGCCGGTGCGCCCCTGGTCGCGGTCCAGGGCCTGGACCACAATCGAACGGTCCCCGTATTTGGTGAGGTGGAGGACAATTATCCGCGTTTCCCTTTCAGCCGGCATACAGGTTTGGGGCAGCTGTTGAGATGCTCAATTAGTTTTTCTACGGCGCGGCCGCGGTGGCTTATGGCGTTCTTCTCTTCCAGCGAGAGCATCGCCATTGTGCGCTCCATCCCCTCCGGCACGAACACCGGGTCGTAGCCGAAGCCAAGTTCGCCCTGCGGCTCAAGG